>JAHBXQ010000005.1:300000-444332 GCA_019636345.1 Pirellulales bacterium
CGGCGCCGCCCTCCCGCCCCTGTTGCAACACACGCTTCACGACGGTTTCGTCTCGACTGGAAACGCCATGCCTAGCACTGCTCTTCGATTCGCGCTGACCCTGGCCGCGGCCGTTTCGGCGATCGGCGCGGGGCCCGGCGTCGTCGCTCGCGCCGCGCTGACCGTGACCTTCGATCTGGCGTTCGACAAGGCGAACGGCACGACTCCCGTGCCGACCAACGTCCAGAACGAGATCATCAGCGCGATCAACGCCGCCATGGGCATGTTCAACGAGTGGTCGAATCACACGAAGAATCTCTACGTGACCTACAACTCGGGAGTCGCCACTGCCGACGGCAATTTCAACGGCAGCATTCGGTTCGGACCGAGCGCGGCGTATCGGACTCCCAACGTGGCGTTTCACGAGATCAACCACGTCCTGGGCGCCGGCACCTACGGCGCCTGGGCGAGCAACGTCGACAACAACGCCAAGCTGTGGCTGGGGACGCACGGCAACGCGATGAGCCAGAAATACTTCCCCGCCAATACGCTCAAGGCCGATCTCCATATCCACTGGGTCGGCGGGGGGACGCTGCAGAACATCGAGATGAATCGCGAAGGGGTCCACATCCTGGGGGCGATCCGCCAGGACATGGGGCTCTCGCGCGGCAATCTCTACGACGTGCTCGGCGACTTCAGCAACAACGGCGCGATCGGGCTGGAGGACTACGTTATCCTGCAGTCAAACCTCCACACGAGCGTAGCCGGCCTGTCCCCTTCGCAGGCGTGGCTGCGAGGCGACTTCAACGTCGACGGAGTGATCGACTACAACGACCTCGTCGGATTCACGACCGCTTACAACGCGGTCCACGGCCAGGGGCGACTTGAACTCGCGATTGGCGTCATCCCCGAACCGGCCTGCGGAGCGCTCGCGACGATTGGAGGGGCGTTGATCGTCCTGCGCCGACGTCGGCCGCGCTTCGTCGGTCTGCGCGGCGGTGCGGCGACCATGGTCGTGGCAATTCTGGGGACGTTGGTGGGCGCCGGCGACGACGCCCGGGCGCAGCTAATCTACGTCGACGCCAGCACGACTGGCGGGTCGCCCAACACCGGCCCGGCCAGCGCCTTTCTCCCCGGCATGAACAACCAAGCCGACGACAACCTGTGGAGCCTGCGGACCGGGTTTTCGAGCCACAGCACGTTCTTCCAATCCGGCGACGGCGACGGGGAGGATTCGCCCGAGATCCACACGACAATCAGCTCGCTCACGCCGGGGGGGCTCTACCAAGTGTACGTCCACTTCTGGGACGGCAGCGGTTCGGCGCCCGACTGGAACATCCGCGCGGGTTTCGCCTCGAACCCCGGCGGGAACACGCTGTTCGCCAACCCGGCGGACGCCCCCGATCTCAACGCGACTCCCGCGACGCTGGCCAGCACGCTCTCTTACGCCGTGGCGCCCACGGTGTTCGTCGAGGCCGACCGCACCATGTTCGCCGGACTGGTCGGCACGGCCCGCGCCAACGCCAGCGGCCAGATTCGGGTCTACATCGACGACCTGCCGTCGACGATCGGCGTGAACAACCGCACGTGGTACGACGGTCTCAGCTACAGGGAAACGACGTTGCAGACGATGTCGCTGCGAGTGAACACGCTCACCGGGGCCATGTCGCTGCGCAACGAGACCGGAGCGGCGATCGATCTGAAGTACTACGAAATCAGCAGCGTCTCCGGGGCCTTCGATCCCGTGGCATGGAACAGTCTCGACGATCAGGAGGGGAACGATCCGCCCGGCGTCGGCTGGTTCGAAGCGGGGGGAAGCTCCGCGACGATTCTGTCCGAGTACAACCTGCAGGGGTCGAAGGCTTTCGCACCCGGTTCGGCCGCGCCGCTCGGCAAGGCGTTCGCGATCGGCGGGGCCGAGGACGTCGTGTTCCGCTACGCCCTTCCCAACCAATCGACGCTGACGGCGGGCTTCGTCGATTACGTCTCGACGCCGACCTTGCCTGGGGACTTCAATTTCGACGATCTCGTCGACGGCTCTGACCTCGCCCACTGGGCCGGCGAGTACGGCGCAGGGGACCTCGACGGAAGCGACTTTCTCGTTTGGCAACGGCACGTCGGCACGGCGACAGCGGCGGCCGCCGTCGCCGCGGTTCCTGAACCGACGGCGTGGCTGCTGGGAGTCTCCTCGGCTGTCGTCGTCTGGATTTCGCTGAAGCTCGCCAAGGGGTAGCTCCGTCAGATGCCGGCGAGTACGTGGATGCCGAACCATGCGGCGACCTGCTCCCCCAACAGTTACAGCAGACGCCGCTCCTCGGGGCCGTAATCGAAGCAGCGCCGAAGTAGGGCGCGCTGCGATCCAGGTCGCCCCCCCTCATCGATCGCCCCCCGCTGCAATCAACCCTTGAACCTGAGCGATTCGCGTCCTCCGTGGCGGCTCACGGAACATGATCGCTGGCGCCCCCATCGTCTTGGATTGGCTCGGGGCCTCGCAAGAGGTAACCTTGCGGGAAGGCGATCGCGGTTGCGGCGTTCATGCGCCGCGGTCGTGATCGGCCATGGCATTTCAGCGAGCGGCTCGCCCCCTCGACCGCGCCGCAACGGCAGGAACACAACAACGATGAACCTCCAGGGACAGGGCGCCGTCGTCACCGGCGGCTCGACGGGCATCGGGCTCGCGATCGCGCAGGCGCTCGTCGCCGCGGGGTGCAAAACGGCCATCGGCGCTCGCCGCGCCGAGGCGATCGAACGGGCCGTGGCGACCGTCGGCGATCCGACCAAACTCGTCGGCCGTCCGCTCGACGTCGCCGATCGGGAGAGCGTCGCCGCGTTCTTCGCCTGGGCCCGCGGCGAGTTGGGCCAGATCGACGTCCTCGTCAACTCGGCGGGGGTGAACGTCCGCGACCGCCGGCTCGACGTCCTCGCCCCCGAAGACTGGGAGCGGATCCTGCAAGTGAACGTCACGGGCGCCTTCTACTGCATGCAGGAAGCGCTCGTCCCGATGCGCGAGCGCGGCGACGGGCTGATCGTCAACATCGTCTCGACCGCCGGCCGCCGCGCCGCCCCGCTAGCCGGGGCGGCGTACAGCGCGTCGAAGTTCGCCCTGGCCGCCTTGGGGACGACCGCGGCCTTGGAGCTGCGCGAGCAAGGAATCCGCGTCTCTAGCGTCTACCCCGGCGAGGTGAACACCCCGCTGTTGGACCAGCGGCCCGAACCGGTGAGCGACGAACGCCGCGCACGGATCCTGCAACCCGAGGATGTCGCCGCCGCGGTGCTGATGATCGCACAACTCCCCCCGCGGGCCCACGTCCCGGAGCTCGTCATCAAGCCGACGCGGCAGGCGCATGATTGAGGGGGCGGAACCGAGATCGGGCGATCATGATGAGCGGGCGCTAGCGGCCGGCAAATGACCATGAACGACCTCGATCGAGCTTCGCCAAGGACCAGCGCCCGCGCGTCCTATGGTCCTCCAGTCCCCCCTGCCCCCGGCCACAGCGCGGCCAAGAGCAGCGTCGACGCCATGCCGGTGACTCCGAGCACGATCATCAGCGGGCTCCAGGTCCGTAGCCCCTCGCGTTCTGAGACCCCTCCCATCCGGCAGTAGACCCAAAAACCGCTGTCGTTCATCCAGCTGGTGACGATCGCGCCCGAGCCAATCGCCGTGCAGAGATACACGGGATGAAACGGCAGCGTCATTCCCTCGCGCATCGCGGCGACCAGCGAACTGGCGGTGATGATCGCCACGGTCGTCGAACCTTGACTGGTCTTCAGCAGGCTGGCCACTCCGAACGAAATCCACAACATGGCGAACCCGGCGCCGCGCGACTCCACGGGAAACAAATCGCCGATCGCCTCGCCGACTTGGGCCGCGCGCAGCATGGCGCCGAACGCTCCCCCTGCGGCGGTGATGAGCACGATCCCGCCGGCGCTGAGGACCGACTCCTCCACGGCCGCGTTCAGCGGAGATTCGCCGCGGCGGCGGTAACGGAGGCACAGCACGAGGCCCGCGATCGCCGCGAGGAAGAGCGCCACGTTCTTCTCCGCCGCGATCGCACCGACCGCGGCCAGCCACGAGCCCTCCGCAGCCTGCGCCGCGACGAGCGGCCCCAGCGAGATCAGCGCGATCGGCAGCGCGATCGGCGTCAGTGAAGCCGCCAGCGGCGGCAGCGTCGCGACGTCGACGGGCCGCTCGACGGTTTCGCGCAGCGGCAATTTGGCCAAGGCGAGCGTGCGATCCCGCCACGCCGCGAACGCCAGCCCGGCGAGCAACATCGGCACGCCGACCGCGATCCCGGCGAGCGACATCGTGCCGACGCCGACCCCCATCTGCTCGGCCATCAGCAGAGGTCCTGGCGTCGGCGGGACCATCGTATGGGTCACGGTCCCCCCGGCGCCAATCGCCAGCAGGTATCGCAGATATTGCTTGCCCGTCTGGCGATACATCGACACGGCCAGCGGCAAGAGCAAGTAAAACACCGTGTCGAAGAACACGGGCACGGCCAAGACGAAGGCGCTTGCCGCGAGCGCCGTCGCGGCATTCTGTTTGCCGAAGGCCGCCAGGCTTGCGGCGACGATCCGATCGGCCGCCCCGCTCTCCACCAAGCAGCAACCGACGACCGACGCCAAGACAATGGCCACGCCGATCCCCCCGGCCGTCTCGCCGAACGCCGCGGCGACGCGGGCCGCTTTCTCCTGCGGCTCGCCGGGCGCGAGCAAACTGACCGCCAGCGCCGCTGTGATGAGCCCTAGAAACGCGTTGAGCCGCAGCCACAGGATCGAGCCCATGACCACGGCCACCCCGATCGCCAGAATCCACGGCGGCGAGAGCATTGTGCGAATCCCCAGCGACGGCGCGATGCCAGCGAAAAGCCCCGGCGGTCGACGCACCAGGATCGACGCACGATACCGGATAGCGGCGACCATCGCCATCCGCGATCGGCAGGCGGCCGGGGTCGAGCGCAGCGAGCCCCCAGCCGCTCCCGCTCGAACCGCGGCGTCACGACGAACACGACGGGAGTTGCGAGCCCCCGCCCCACTTCAACTCGCTCAGCTTGATCCAAGCGCGTGGCGTCGCCTATGGTGGACCAATCTTCGGTTTCCGCGCGCACTCTCACCCCCTGCCAACCGTCATGAAAGCATTGTTACTGACGGCGCCCAAACGACTTGAATACGTCGACTTCCCCGACCCGGCAGTCGGGCCCGACGACGTGCTCGTCCGCGTCGCGGCCTGCGGCATCTGCGGCAGCGACGTCCATGGGTACGATGGCAGCACCGGACGACGCCAACCGCCGCTCGTGATGGGGCATGAGGCCGCGGGAGTCGTCGCAGCGGTCGGCCCGGCGGTAAGCCGCTTCGCTCCCGGCGATCGAGTCACGTTCGACTCGACCGTCTTCTGCGGCTCGTGCGAGCCGTGCCGCGGCGGGGCGATCAACCTGTGCGATCGGCGCCAGGTGCTGGGCGTGTCGTGCGGCGACTACCGCCGTCACGGGGCGATGGCCCAGTACGTCGTCGTCCCCGAGCGGATCGTGCATCGCCTCCCCGAGGGGTTCTCGTTCGCCGCTGCGGCGCTCATCGAGGCGGTCGCCGTGGCGGTGCATGCCGTCGGTCGGCAGCCGTTTCCTCCCGGGGGAGTCGCGGTGGTCGTGGGCGCGGGGATGATCGGCTCGCTCGTGATCCAAGCGCTGCGTGCGGTCGGGGCGGCGACCGTCGCGGCCGTCGATCTGGACGAGCGGAAGCTGGCGTTCGCCCGGACGCTCGGCGCCGACGTCACGCTCAACCCGCAGACCGTCGACGCGGCGGCCGCGATGCGCGAGTTGACCGCCGGCCAGGGGGCGGACGCGGCGTTTGAAGTCGTCGGCGCCAGCGCGCCGCTGCAAACGGCGATCGAGTGCGTCCGCAAGGGGGGCGCAGTGACGCTCGTGGGCAATCTTGCCTCGACCGCCGAACTGCCGCTGCAGGGAGTCGTCACCCGCGAGCTGACGCTGTACGGTTCCTGCGCGTCGCGGGGAGAGTACCCCCGCGCGATCGAACTGATGGCCGCGGGGCGGATCGACGTCGTGCCGCTCATCTCCGCATGCGCCCCCTTGGCCGCGGGGGCCGACTGGTTCGACCGCCTTTACGCCCGCGAGCCGGGTCTCATGAAGGTCGTCCTTGAACCGTGAAGGCGCGGTTGAACAAGGAGATGGGTACGCTCGCCGAACCTCACCCCGCCGCATCCGCCATCCGCAAGACGTCGGGATCCGTGAACACGTCGTGCTCGTCGTAGCTGGTCGTCGAGAACTCGCTGACGATCGCCCCTTGCGGTCCCCCCTGGAACCAATGGGGGGTCCCTTCCTTGATCGTGTATTGGTCGCCGGGATGCAGCACCACCTCGTGCCAAACCTTAAAATACTCGCGCCGCTCCGCGGGGACGCGCCCCTTCGGCCGCGGCGTCGGTTCGCCCGGCACGTAAAGATAGACCTCGCCCCACCGACAGCGAAACGTCTCCTCCTTTCCCGGGTAGTCGTCGATCGGCGGATGGAGATGCTCCGGACAAATCTGCCCCGGAAACATGATCAGCTCTTTCGCACAGCACCGCGGGGTGTTCACGTAGACGACGATCTGCACGCCGAACGTCTCGAGGTCCCCCAGGCGAAAGTCACAGACTTCGATCTGCGCACGCTCGGGAAGCGTGAGCGGAATGTGCGCCTGGTCGAGCATCTCCAAACTGCGGGTCTGCGCACGGGCGATCAACTCTGGCGACATCGAGACAAGCCCTCCGGGACGAGGCGCGGAGACGAGCGGTTTGAGGCGGCCGAAGGCGACTCAAGCGAGGAAGCGGCCATCTCAAGTATCTCGCTTCTCAGCGAGAATCACAACGGCCCCCGCGCCTTGGCGGCGCTGGCGTCCTGCGACCATGAACGATTCGCGAAGTGACGGCTCGCAAATGACATGGCAAATGGCGCGGCGACGAACTTCTCGCGGGCGGTCGCTTCGCCTTCGCAAATTCGCCGATCCGCCTACGCCAGCTTCGTCACGCCCGGCATGGCGACGGCTTGCTCGGGGACGTCCGACCAGTCGTACGCAGTCGGCCCCAGTCGCTGCTGGCTCTCGTACGCTTGCTCCCAGGTGAGTTCCTGACCCGTGTAGGTGCACATCCGGCCCATGATGCCGATCATGGTGCTGTTGCACATGTAATGACCGTCGTCCACCGGCGCCGAGTCGCGGATGCTGCGAAACAGCGCCTCGTGCTCGACGCGGTACATGCTCGGTTTCGGACCGCGATAGCGCCACTGTTCCGCAGCGGTAATCTCGTGGGCGACCAGCCGGGCTCGTCCCTTCGAGCCGTGGACGGTCTCCTCGACGACTTGCGAGGTGCCCGCTTGCTGCCGGCAACTGAAGTACACGCGCACGCCTCCCGGGTACTCGTAAAACACTGTGTGGTGGTCGTAGATGTTGCCGAACTTGGGATCGGTCCGCTGCTGCCGACCGCCGACTCCCCAGGCCTTCAGCGGATGGACGTCCCCCAGCAGCCAAGCGGTCTTGTCGAGACTGTGGACGGCCTGCTCGACGATGTGGTCCCCCGAGATCCAGGTGTAGTACAACCAGTTCCGCAACTGGTACTCCATGCGACTCCAATCGGGCTTGTCGCCGCGGTGCCACAGCGTGCCGGCGTTGTACAGCGACTCGATCGCCACGATGTCGCCGATGGCGCCTTCCTTGATCTTCTCGACGGTCGCGCGCATCCCCAGTTCGTACCGCCAGCACAGGCCCGACACGACCGATAACCGCTTCTGCCGCGCTTCCTCGCAGACCTGCTGCACGGCCCGGACGCCGGGGGCGTCGACCGCAATCGGCTTCTCGACGAACGTGTGCTTGCCTTGTGCGACCGCGTAGGCGAAGTGCTCGGGCCGAAAGTGGGGGGGCGCCGTCAGCAGCACGACGTCGACGCCGCTGTCGATCACCTTGCGATAGGCGTCGAAGCCGGCGAAGACTCGCTCGGTCGGGACGTCGATTCGGTCGGCGATCGCCTCGTCGAGCCGGACGTTTTCGAGAAAGTTGCCCGCCTGGTCCGCGAACACGTCGCCGATGGCGACCAGCTTCGCCCCCGGGTCGGCGTGCAGGGCGTCGCGCGCGGCGCCGGCCCCGCGCCCGCCGCACCCCACGACTCCCACGCGGATCGTCTCGTCGGTCCCCGCCGCATGGACGCCCCGCGCAAGCGCGAGCGCCCCCAATGCCAGCGACGCGGTAGTCGACTGCTGCAGGAACGCGCGCCTCGTGCCGGGCTGCTTCAGAATTTCGTTGCTCACGACCTCGGTTCCTCTCGTTGTTGCCGCCAAGACGCGCCGCAAGACCCGCCCCTGCGACAAGCGTTTGACTTGTCAGTTCGTGGCTCGTTCCGCACCCCCGCTCACCCCGGCGCGGGGAGCCCCAGCACCCGATGCATCCGCGCGGTCACGTCGGCCAACTCCGCACGCCCCCCTCCTTCCACCTCGGCCGTGCACCACCCGGTGAAGTCGATCGCCTCGAGCGCCTCGCGCACAGCGGGCCAGTCGACGGCCCCGTCGCCGATCTTGCAAAACCCCCGCGCGGGGCTCCAGTCCTTCACGTCGAGCTTCACGATCCGGCTCCCCAGTCGCTTGATCCACGTTTCGGCCGGGCTGAACTTGATCATGTTCCCCAGGTCGAAGTAACAGCCGACCCACGGGTGGTTGATTTCATCCAGGTAATCCCGCAACAGCTCCGGCGTTTCGCAGAAGCCGTTCCAGACCGGTTCGATGAGAATTCGCACCCCCAACTTGCTGGCCGTCGGCAGCACGCGCCGGATGCCGGCGATCGAGCGCGACCACACGTCGTCATGCGTTTCGGCAGTATCGCCAACTTTGCCGGGGACCAACAACACTGAGTCCCCTCCCAGGGCGCGAGCGTCGCGAACGGCCTGGTCGAGAATCGCCGCGCCTTGGTCGCGCACCTCCGCGGCGGGATCGGAGAGCCGCACCTCCCAATGCTTCATGTCCACCACGCCATGGACCGGCATCCCCGTGGCCCGCGACGCGGCGACCGCCTCCTCGACGGTGAAGCCGTCGACCGGGCTCACCAGTTCCATCCCGTCGAGACCGATCTCGCGGCAAAGCCGAAACTTCTCGAGCGCCGGCGCATCCCCGGCGATCATGCCCCACTTGACCGACGTGTAAATCCGCCGAGCCGTCGGGCCGGGGGACGCGACGGCGGCGGCCGAAAACGACTTGACTCCCGCGACGGCGAGCCCCGCCGCGGCGCCGACTTGCAGAAACTGTCTTCGACTTGCCTGAACCACGATTCAGCGATCCTGTGATGGGAGTGGGTGGCGCTCCGTCCCGCACCGAGCCGCCATCGTCGCCGCAAATGCCAACAGCGCCAACTTCGCCGCCGCGGGTTCGGGGATCGCGGAGGCCGACGCCGAGACGACTGCCGCTGAGACGCTCCGCTGCCAATGCAGGAAATCGTCCCCCGCGACCGCGCGATCGCCCGTCGCGTCCCCCGAACTGGGGAACACCCCGGTTGCACCGTAGTTGCTCGACCATTTCGCCAAATCGGCGGCGTCCGCCGCGCCGTTCTGGTTGAAATCCGCCGGATCGTACGAGGCGTTGATCTCGGCGACCCGATTCACGTGGGCCGTCCAGTACGAGGGAAGCGTGTCCCACGGGTTGGCCATCACGTCGTTCGTGACGTACATCGCCCCCACGGTGCGGTTCATCGCGAGGTCGAGCGCCGCAAGCATGTTGGCCGACGAAGGCTCCGTGTGGATCAGATTGACGAACCGGTCCCGATCGTAGCTGGCGTTCCACGCCGAGGGAGAATGCCCCGCGTACGCGCTGCCGACATTCTCGAACACCATCAACCGATCGGCCGCAGGCCAAGTCAGGTACTGCTCGATCGTCGTCGTCCCGGGGTTGCCCATCACCTCCCATTGCGGATTGACCCCCTTCACATGTTCGTACAGCGAACGGTAATAGTTGAGCCGCTCGGCAGGGCCGATGTTCGCCATTTCGTCGACGAAGATGCCGTCGATCTCGTACCAGGAAGCGAACCGGTCGACGTCGGCGGTCACCTCGGCCAACGGTCGCATGCCGTAGCCGCTGTAAACGTACCCGATGACTCGCCCCCCCGCCGCCCGCAGCGCGTTCACCGCGTTCACGTAGTTCATGTCCCGCGAGTTCCCCGGCCCGTTGAACGGGTTCATGATCGCCGTCAGCGGGACCTGCCCCGCGGCCGCGTTGAGTTGCGTCCACAAGGGGCCGGGGTAAAAGTACGCAGGCACGACGATCTCCAGCGCCGCGGCCGAGCGAACGAGACTCGCTGCGACCAATACGCCGCAAACGCACTGCAGCGCACGTCGATGCGCCGTCAGGCGGGTCGAATCGCCGAGAATAGAAACAGGATGCAACATGCCGTCGTACGTTGGTTCCTGGGCTTGCACGGGACGAGAGGAAATAGGAATCGGGCTTGCCGGGCAGGCGCCTCGTTCAGCTAGCGCCGCGCCGAGGGCGCTTGGCCTGCCCCCGCATGCCAAGCGCCCTGCAGCGGGCGAGGTCGTTCAGAATCGTCGTCGTCTCGCCGCCGACAGCAGCCCACAGCCGGCCAATAGCAGCGTCGCCGGTTCAGGGACCGTCGCGATCGCGACCGTCGCCGAGGCTCCGCCGTACGCCGCGGTCCAGTGGGTCAAATCGGCCCCGTCGACCGCGCCGTCGCCGTCGGCGTCCCCTTGGGCGTGCGCGGCGCCGGACATGATGCCGAATCCGCGTTGCCACGTCAGGAAATCGGCTCCGTCCACCAGACCGCTGTCGTCAAAATCGGCGTCGGTCGCCGGCGGCGAGGCGAGCGTGTAGCTGATCACTTCGATGATGTCGCCCAAGCCGTCGGGGGTGTAAACCACAAAATCGAATGAGGCGTTGGGGAACGCCGGGGCGGGCCCGCCCAGCACGGGCGGGTATTCGACCACCACGTCCAGAGGAATTTTCCACTCCATCCCGAGGCCGAAGGGGGCGCCCGACTCGGTCCAGAACGGGTAAATGACGGCGCCCCCGTTGCCGATTGGCCCGCCGGTGATGCTTAGATTGAGATTGAACACCCCCGCGTACTGGGCGAACGGAAAATCGTTCTGGTACCCGAACTCCGACCCGATGACCCCGATCTGCAAGACGTCGAATCCGGTCGTCTTGTCCTGATCCGTGTCGAACGCCAGGAACAGATTCACCAGCGACGTCGGGCTGGTCAGGTGGGTCGTCGCCTGGATGTAGATGAAGTCCGCGTCATTGGCGATCCGCACCCCGGCGATGTCGACGTCGCCGGGATTGTCGACGGGATCGAGCACCGTGAACGGAATGCCGGAAGCGTCCCAATCGTCGAACTCCGTCCCCGGCTCCTCGCCTTGGACGGCGATCGCCGTCGTGTAGATGCTCGGCGCCGTCACCTGGGCAGCGGCGAACGGCGCGCTCGCGGCCATGGCGACGGCGAGCACGGCCTGCGACAGCTTGGCGCAAGAAGTCGTGTGTCGAGTCATGGATGGAAGTCCTCACCCTCGGTGGATTGTACGCTTGCCGATCGCCGGGCGGCGTCGGGCCGGCTTGCGGCGTTCTGGACGCCGCTCGTAGTTCGCCCGACGCCGACCCTGAAGTTGGCCAAACCTCAGGATCGGTCGGGCGTCGCGTCCCCTGTTTACCGTCTCCGCGCGGCGACCAGTCCGGCCATCGCCGCCAGCATCATAAGCGCCGACGATCCCTCCGGAACCGCCAGCGTGTACTCGATCACGCCCGACACGTCGTAATTGCGGCCGTCGTCCCCGGGGAATCCCAACGGCAATCCGTCGGCGCCAGTCCCCAAGTCGGTCCAAAGCAAGAGTCGCACGACGTTGTCAGGAAAAATCGCCCCGCCGGCCGCCCGCATCGCCGACAACGAGATCGCCAGTTCGCGGCTCCCCGAGTTGGCGAAAGCGTCGAGCAGAGCGTGCCCGCCGCCGAAGAAGTTCCCCGTCAACCCGCCGCTGTTGAATACGCCCGTGTCCTGAGCGAACCCGAAGTCGTTCTGCCAACCCGCCTCGGCGCCGATCAGCCCCAGGCCGAAGATGTCGAACCCCGTCGCGGGGTTCTTGTCGATATCGATCGAAATGAACGTCCCCAGCGACAGATTGTTCGGAAAGGCGTTTCGGATGTAAAGATACTGATTGTCGTTGGCGATTTGCGTCTCGCCGATGTCGGGCCCGCTGAAGTTGTCCCCCCCGTCGGAGTCGAGCACCGGCACCCCGACCCAATCCGAGTAGTCGCCGTCGATCGTGATCGTCTTGAACGTGCTTGCGGCCGCGAAGCTGCACGCGGTCCACAGGGCCGCCGCAGTCAGTGCGGCAAGTCGTGTACGAGTCATTGGGTCATCGCTCCTTTCCAGGTGTTGTCGAAACGAACGCATCAAGAGCAGCCCGCTGCCGTCGCCAGAGCGTGCTCGCCGGTCACCGACCTCTTCCCGTTCCGCTTGTTGCCGCGATTCGCCTGTCTTGCACGACTTCGGCGCGGCCGCTTACTGTGCCGGAGTCAGCACGCCGTCGAACCGATGACCCCGGGCCCGATGGATCTCAGGATCCACGTCAAAGTTCACGAAGTGAACCGACGCGTCGCACATCGCCATATTGAACCCGACCCGATGGGCGCTGCCGAACATCCACTCCCCCTTGCCGCGGGAATCGCCCGGGCCGTCGGGCCCCAACGTCAACTGTACGTTGAGCTTGCCGATCGGCGTGGTGGTCCGCAGCGTGTCGTCGTTGTTGCCGGCGAACGCCGGTTCGTTGTCGGCCCAATCGAGCCCGTCGTCGTAGTGGTCGCTCGACATGTACTTTTCGCCGACCATGTAGGTGTTCGCCGTGCCGTCTTCGACTTGTCGAAAATTGATCTCCGACCGGGCGAAGATCACCCCCGTGCCGACCCCCTTCTGCGGGTCGCCGCCGTACTTGAAGAAGTACGCGCTCCGCCAATCGGCCCCCAGCCCCGTGCCGTCGGTCCCGTCCCAGTCCATCTGCGTCAGCGCCTGGTTGTAGTCGGTCAGGCTCACGTTGTAGCCCGACGCCTCGGAGGAGAGCATGTCGCCGGCGCACGCAGCGTAGTCGGTCTTGCTGCAAACCGTGAACGGATCGGAATAGTTGAAATTCAGCCCCGCGCTCATGTAGGGATAGACGTTCGTCCCGCGCCGGCTGGGACAGTTCATCCCCTCGAACGGCGCCTCGACCCGATTCTTCGTCGCCTCGGCCCGCGCGGCGCCCGTCAACCCGCGGCCCAAGTCGTGCAGCGGCCCCTGCTCAATGTAGGGGAGGATGTTGTACAGCCACCCGCCCGGTTGGTTCTTGCCGAAGCCGTACTCGGGATACCCGAGCCACGCGTACCACCATCCGCCGGTCGGCAGATGCTTGTGCGAGTCGTGATGGTTCTGAAACGCCAGCGCCAACTGCCGCAGTTGGTTGCTGCACTGGGTGCGGCGCGCCGCCTCGCGCGCGGCCTGAATCGCCGGCAACAGCAGCGCAACCAACACGCCGATAATCGCGATCACGACCAACAACTCGACGAGGGTGAACCCGCCGCGGCCGCGACGGCGCCCTTGGTCCAATCGTCCCCAATTCGTCTTCGTGCTCATGACGATCCTCGCCCTGAAGGACGCGCCGCCGGCAGGCGCCGCAGTTCACGATGGCATGACACCTTGTTCAGTCGACGGGCTTCTCCCGCCTCGTAATGTCGCTTGACCAATTCCGGTTCGAGCGGCCGGTTGTACAACGCCACGTCGCTCAACTGCCCCTGAAACATCCACGACGTGAGATACCGCGGCACGAACTCGGCCGCGCCGATGCGGGCCGGCCACTCGAAGTCCTCAAGCGACAGCAAGTGATCCGCCTCGGCGATCACCTGACCGTTGAGCAACAATCGCGCCCGCCCCAGCACGACCCGGTCGTCCGCGCGAACCTCGAGCGGCGTGAACGTCGCGACGACATGGTTCCACCGCGTACGATCGATCGGCACGCCGGAAACCAGCCGCTGCCACACTTCGCCTTTGACGCCGCTGCCGGTCCAGAACTCCCAGCAGTCGGTCTCCCCGGCGTACAGCGTGAAGCCGAAACATTGGCAATCGGGCTTCATCGAATTGAGCACCCACCGCGAGGTGAAGATCGATTGAAACTCCGGCCCGCCGACGACCTTGGCCCAACTCTCGACGGTGAAACCCCGGGCGGGATCGATCGCCGGCTTGCGATCGGGTTCGAGGTACGACTCGCCGTTGAAGACGACCCCCTCGTCGCTCACGACCGCGGCTTCCAGCGGCCAGTTGCCCACCGGCATGCCGTCGTAGCCGTGCTGCGTCAGGTCGAGCACCCGCCGATTGCGTCGCACCTGCCGCAACGGCCAGTACGCCGTCGGCTCGGACGCCAACACCAGCCGCTCGTAAACGTCGTACCCCAATTCCACCTCGCGCCACGAGCGGACGACGCCGCTGAGCGGCGAGGTCGGCGCCACGTGCCGCTCGCCGGTGACGGGATCCGCCGAGCAGACGATCCCTTCGCCCGTTCGCAGTTCGCGGATTTGCTTTCCCGGGATCCCTTCCTGCGGCGTCTGCGCCAGGGCGACGACCCCGGAGTCGACCGCCGCCCGCGCCGATTCGTCGTCGAGCACCTCGAACGCCGCCTCGGCCGATCGACAGATCGCGGTCAATAGGGGCGTCTGGACCGTAAACTCCCCCGCTCCGGCGACCGCCGCTTTGCCGTTGCGGACAAAGACGCAGTCGTCCCCCATCAGCGAGAATTCGGCCGGCCCTTCGACCAGCAGCGTGTGGCCCGAGTGTTGGGCGACGTGAATCAATCCGGCGGTCAACTGGACGACTTCGCCCCGTCGCAGCTCCTGCCCTACTTGCAGCGACTGCAGCAGCCCGCGTTCCGACGCCGCCGGCGAGATCGCCGTGATCTGTCCGACGTGCTCGTTGACGACCAGTCCGACCGAGGAGGAGGCCGCCGGTTGAAACGCCGCCGGAGTCGCCGCAGGCTGGCCGAGCTTCGTGGCAATCTGCCAGGAGCCGACCGAGCCGACGACGAACGCCAAACACGCAGCCTGGGCCCACAGCGGCAAGATGCCCCGCATCCGCCCCGTCCCTGGCGATGACTCGCCGCGCGACGATGTCTCCCGCGACGATGCTTCGCGAGACGACGTCCCCCGAGCCGAGGTCCCGGCCGCCTCGTCGCTCGCCGACGCCGGTTCCGAGGTCGCCCCGGGAGCCAGCGGCATCCCGTCGGCTCCGCTCTGGCTGTGCGGCCCGCTGCTCAGCAGGTACGGCAGCGACTGCAGCAAATGCATCGTCTCGACGTACCGCCGTCGCGCGGTCCCGTCGGCGACGACGCTTTTGGCCAGCGCCTCCCACTCGGCGACCGAAAGGCCGCTGAGCGACAACTGTTCGAGCAGCGACTCCACTTCGCGCGAGGCTGCGTCGGCGTCTTGCGGCGATTCCTGCGCGTGGTCTTCCTTCATGCCGTTCTTCCTTCGCTGCGCAAGGCGCCTTCGATGCATCGCTCGAGCATCTTACGGATTCGGGACAGGGCCGTGTGCACCGCCCCGGTCTGTCGTCCCTGCCGGGTCGCGATCTCGTCGATCGACAACCCGTTCCAATACCGCAAATGCAACACCTCGCGTTGCCGTGCAGTCAGCCGCTGCAAACAGCCCTTGAGAGCTTGAAACCGATCCTCCAGCGCGTCGGCATGCTCGACCTGGTACTCGGCGACGAAGTCCGCCATGTCCAGCGCAATCGTCGCCTCGACGGTCCGCTGCTTTCGCAGGTAATTCAGCGATTCAAACCGGGCGATCGTGCACATCCAGCGAATCAACTCCTCGTCGGGGGCGGACTCCTGGTACTCGAAGCCCCCCAATTTCTGCCACGCGACCAAGTACGTGGACTGCATGATCTCCTCGATCCAGTCAGGCCGACCGACGACCAACGACGCGACAAACCCTCTCACCCGTCGTTCGTGACGAGCGACGAGCACGATAAATTGGTCAGCTGACAGCGCCTGCTCGCTCACGAAGGCTCCGTTGGCAAGTCTCAGCCGTGGTTCATTCCTTAACAGCTACGCTACGCAAGGCGCGGATTACCTGGGCTTGTCGATCTCGCCCGCGGTCGCCGGCAATTTCGCTCGGCCGAACACGCGGGCAAGCCCAGCCTCACCTTGCCGAGCCGATGCCGCCAAAGCTCGGCAGGGGGCAGTTCCGGGGAAATCCAGCGCATCTCCTCCGAAAGCGAAAGAGTAACGTCGCCCGGCCCTCAGACCTTACCGCCAATCTGCCGCATCGAGAAAAAATTCCGCCGGCGGCTTCCCATCGATCCTGCCCAGAGGCGCAAATGCCGTCAGGCCCGCATTTGTCAGCTTGCCTGGGATCGCTGCGACGCTGCAGGACCCCTGGCTTCCGCCAAGCCCCGATTTGCTCTTCCCCACTCCGTTCAGTAAACTGCACCCCGTGAAACGTCGCGGCGATGGAGTTCGCCCTAACCGCCGGCTGCCTGCAGCCGTGCTGATGACTCCTACGACACCGTGCATCCGGCGCGGTCGTGGGAGCGTTCTGCGAGGCGGCTCCGCCTTGCGTCTGATTCCCGCGACCTCTTGGGATCCATCTCTCGAGGGAAATCAGACACATGCCCTTTCGGTTCGACTTTCGCGAACAACTTGCCCTGGCCCGATACCTCGCCAAGTGGGCCCTGGCCGCCGGGCCCCTGGCCGCCGTCGTCGGCTCGGCGTGCGCCTTGTTTCTTTGGCTGCTGCAATTGGCCGCCGAGACTCAGTGGCGCGAGCCGCGGCTCTTGTACTTCTTGCCCCTGGCGGGAATGGGAATTGCGCTGGCGTACGGGTGGATCGGCAAAGTCGCCGAGCGCGGCAACGACCTGATCATGGACGAAATCCACGAGCCTGGAGCCGGCGTCCCGGCGCAAATGGCTCCGCTGATCCTGCTGAGCACCGTCGCCACCCACCTGTTCGGCGGCTCGGCCGGGCGCGAGGGGACCGCCGTCCAAATGGGGGGAAGCATCGCCTCGTCGTTCGCCCGGTGGTTGAAACTCAACGACGTCGACCGCCGCACGATGCTGGTGGCCGGCGTCGCGGCCGGGTTCGGCGGCGTATTCGGCACGCCGATCGCCGGCGCTATTTTCGCCCTCGAGGTGATTGCCATCGGACGCATCTCGCACGAGTCAATCGTCCCCTGCCTGCTGGCCAGCATCGTGGGCGATTGGTCGTGCGCCGCATGGGGCGTGCACCACGTCGATTACCGTCAGGTCGTCGCCACGCCCCCAGCGATCGACTGGCTCCTCCTGGGCAAGGTCGCCATCGCGGGAATCGTCTTTGGACTGGCCAGCCTGCTGTTCGCCGAACTCGCCCACGGGCTCAAACGCGTGTTCCAGCGAACGATCCCCTGGGCCGTGCTGCGCCCCGCGGCGGGAGCGGTTCTCGTCATCGCGCTGGTCTGGCTCCTCGACACGCGAGTCTATCTTGGGCTGGGCGTCACGGCTCCCCCTGACGAACCCGACGGGGCGAGCATCGTCGCCAGCTTCCAGCCCGGCGGCGCCGACCCCTGGTCCTGGTGGTGGAAAATCGTGTTCACCGTCGTCACCCTCAGCAGCGGATTCAAGGGGGGCGAAGTCACCCCGCTGTTCTTCATCGGCGCAACGCTCGGCAACGCGCTGGCCGTGCTGCTGGACGCCCCCGTCGATCTGTTCGCTGCACTAGGGTTCGTGGCCGTGTTCGCCGGCGCCACGAACACGCCGATCGCCTGCACCGTGATGGGGATGGAGTTGTTCGGCGCCGGGCACGCCGTCTCGCTAGGGACGGCCTGTGCGATCGCTTACCTGTTCAGCGGCCACTCGGGCATCTACCTCTCGCAACGAATCGCCGTCCCCAAGATCGAAACTCCCGCAATCGAGCCCGGCACCTCGCTCCGCGAGCGCCGCGCATCTCGACTTCGGCCGATCTTGCCGGACTCACCTCGAACGGTTGAGGTCGCCGACGGCGACGCCCCGCCTCCCGCAGCCTCCTGATTCAGCCCCCGCTCGCCTGCGTCTGCCGAGTTGCAGGACGTCAGCCCGCGAAGGAGTCTTTCGCCCCCCGGCCCCGCTTAGCGCAGAACCCCCAGTCCGGCGAAATCGCTCGAAATCTCCGCCTGATAGCTGGACACGGCCCCGGCGGCGCGCGATGTTGACGGCGACAGTGGTACGCGCCCCGTGGCCCCGCTCCGCAAGCATCAATCCGGGGGGCTTCGGATGTTCGCCCTTGGACGTACAACGTGAAAGGCCAGCTATGAGACGCACGCACACGACTCGGTTGAGCACGATCGCCGCGATGGCGGTCGCCGTCCTTGTCCTCGTCCAGCGCTCCGCGCAGGCCGACCTGAGCGACGAGAACTTCGATCCGCCGTTCGTGGTCAACTCGCCGCTGCCCGGCTTTCTGCCGATTGACACGACCTTGCTCGACAAGTGGGCCGGCGAGGACGTGACGCTCGTTTCGGGAATCAACGACGGCGTCTCGCCGGTCACCCCGCCGAACATGGTCAAGTTCCTGGACACGGGCGCCTCCGGCGCATGGAACGAGATCAAGCAGCGAATCGACGTCGCACTCGAAGTGCCGTTCATCGACGCCGGTCAGGCAGTCGCGTTGTACTTCGCCTGCTTCAACGTCCCGCAAGGCGCCGGCGGTGCGGAGGCCCAGATTTACATCCGGTATCTCGACAACCTAGGTTCCCTGATCGCGCTGTCCCAAATCGCCAGCACGAACGACATCGGCGGGCTCGACGACGATCCCGACACGTGGCAACATCTGCAGATCGACGCCGATCCCGTACCGGTCGGCACCCGTTACGTCGAGGCGTTCATCCAGTTCGACAACGCCAGCCTCGGCGGGTACGCCGGGTATCTCGACAAGACGCATCTTGCGATTCGCGGCGTCCCCGAGCCGGCAGCCGTCGGCCTGGCGCTCGTCGGCTGCGGGCTGGCAATCGGCCGCCGTCGGCTCCGTCGCTGAGCGTCGCTGACGCAGTGTCGCTGAGCGTCGCTGACGCAGTGTCGCTGAGCGTCGCCGACGCGGAACGATGAATCGGCGTCCCCGGCTGCGCCTGTCGGGGACGCCTGCAATGCACGACGGTGGATGCCCATGTCTGCGCGCCGGCTCGCTCCCTCGCCCCGTTGGCGGGCACTGTGCTGCTGCGGCTGGGCAGTCGTCCTTGTCGGCCTCGGTGCGCCGCTTGTAGTGCGACCCTGCCGGGCACAATCGGAGGCGCCCGTCGGCCTGCGCATCTGGGCGAACACCGGCGAGGACAAGGTCGCGCGCGACGACCTTCGCGAGACTCGCGGCGATCCATCGACGCGCAACTCGGCCTGGGACGGCCGGCAAGTGTCGCTCTTCGCCGCCCGCAACGAAGTTGCCTCGTTCTGCCTCTACCTCGAAGCGGCCGATGAGTCGATCCCCGAGGTCGAGATCCGCTTCGACGCGCTGACCGGACCGGGCGGAACCGCGATCGCCAGCCGCCCCGCGACTCCCGACGATCTCTTCGACTACAGCGAGCGGAACATCGAACTGTTCTTCGTTCGCTATCTCCCCGTTCTTGGCGTCTCGAAGCTGGCGTACCACCATTATGACGAACGCCACGTCCCCGCGCGATTCCGCCGGCCGCACGACTCGGCGACGGGCCATGCCCGAGGGGGGTGGGCCGATCGCCCCGACCACGACAAAGAGTATCCCGACATCGCCGTCCCGCTCGCGCTTCGCTCGAGCTTTACGGTCGATTCCCGCCGCTCGCAGGCGATCTGGTGCGACGTTCACGTCCCCGCCGCCGCCGCGCCGGGCGAGCGCCGCGGCGAGATCGAATTGCGCGTCGCCGGCCGCGTCGCGCAGCGCATCCCCGTCGTCTTGGAAGTCCTCGACTTCGCCCTGCCCGATCTCCCTACGGCGCGCACAATGCTGCACGTCAGCACGGGCGACGTCTGCCGTCGGTATCTCGGCGAGGCCTGGCCGCACGACTATCCCCAAAACGCCAAGCTCAACGCCGACGCCCGACTGGTGATGGATCGCCATTTTCAGCTTGCCCATCGGCATCGCATTTCGCTGATCGACGACTACGTGCCGATCGAACGGCTCGAGTCGTCGGGCTGGCTCGACCGGCTCAGCGGGGCGCTGTTCACCCCCGAGCGCGGCTACGGCGGCCCGGGGGTCGGCGTCGGGAACAACGTGTTCTGCATCGGCGCCTACGGCTCGACCCCCGCAGCCTCGCTGCCCGACTGGGGCCGCTGGGTCGAAGGCCGGCGCGACGAGACCCCGACCGATTATTTCGTCTACCTCGCCGACGAGTCGGTCGATTTCGCCGCGCTCAACAAGCTCAACGCCGCCCTCCCCGCCGACCTGCGCGGTTTGGCAACCCTGTCGGCTCCGCACGGCGCCGACGAGGCGCGTGAGTTGGCGATCGTGTGCAGCACCGCCACCGTCTGTCAGACCGACGAGTGGACCCGCGCCATCGGCAAGATTCGCGACTCGGGCCGCACGTTCTGGCTCTACAACGGCTTCCGCCCCGCGTCGGGGACGTTCACGCTCGAGGACGACGGCGTCGCGCTCCGCGAACTCGCTTGGGGACAGTTCAAAGCGAGCGTCCCTCGCTGGTTCTACTGGAGCGGGACCTACTACAACAACTATCAGGGGGGCGCGGGCGAAACGAACGTGTTCACGACCGCCCGTACGTTCGGCGGCGGCGGCCAGCGCGACCCCTCGCTCGGCGACACCGGCTACAACGCCAACAACGGCGACGGCGTGCTGTTCTACCCGGGAACCGATACGGTCTTCCCCGCGGAAAGCCTCGGCGTGCTGGGCCCGCTGGCGTCGCTGCGGCTGAAGCACTGGCGCCGGGGGCTTCAGGACTTCGAGTACTTGACGCTTGCGGCCGCGAAAGACCCGGCGCGCACGCAAGCGATCGTCCGACGAATGGTTCCGCGCATCCTCTGGGAGATCGGCGTCGACAACCCCTCCGACCCGACCTACGTCCACGCCGACGTCTCCTGGCCGACCGACCCCGAGGCCTGGGAAATCGCCCGCCGCGAACTGGCGAGAATCGTGCAGTCCCCCTAACGATCTGTTGAAAGGGGAACTGGCTCGCGGACCAATGCCGACAAGTCCCTTGAACGTCATCCCGCGAGCGCGCCTGTCCCCGTCTTCCGCTGGTTCCCCAGGACTCGCTGAAAGAGGTCGTAGTATCGAGCGGCTTGTCGCTCGCACGAGTACTCAGCGGCGACGCGCGCCCGTGCGGCGGCGCCGAGCCGGTCTCGCAATTCCTCGTCGTCGAGCAGGCGCTCGAGGCCGGCGGCCAGGGCCTCGGCGTCGTTCGGGGGGACGAGCAGGCCGGTCTCGTCGGCGAGAACCGCTTCGGGAATGCCGCCGACGCGTGTGGCGACGATCGGCAGTCCCGCGGCCATCGCTTCAAGCAGAATCACCGGCAGTCCTTCCGCGAGCGACGGCAGCGCAACCACGTCGAGCTCCGCGAGCAACGGCGCCAAGTCGCTGTGAAACCCCGGCAGCACAAAGCGGTCCTGCAACCGCCGAGCCGCGATGTGCGCTTCGAGTTGCGACCGCAACTGCCCTTCGCCGAACACAACGAACCCGACGTCGGGGCGCCGCTGCGTCACGAGCGCCGCTGCCTCGACGAGTCGCTCAAACCCCTTCTCCGGACTGAGTCGCCCGGCCGCTCCGACGATCCGCAGCGGCGCCGAGGGGAAGAGAGCCGCCAGCGCTGCACGCTGCTGGTCGCTGCAGGACGCGTTCCCCCCGATCGGGACGGCGTTGGGGATGGTCGTGATCCGGTCGGGCCGAACTCTCGCCTGTGCCAAAAGCCGCGACTGCGCCTGCGACACCCCGACCACCGCGTCGCAGCGACGCATGACCGCTCGATCGAGTCGCTCGTTGAGCCGAACCTTCCACGTAGCGCCGGTCCAGCCATGGGCGATCGCCACGATGGGAATCCCCGCCCGCCGAGCCGCCGACCAGCCGAGGACGTCGGGCTTGTAACCGTTGGCGACAAGCAGATCGACGCGGCGCTCGGCAAGCAGGTCGACGATCTCCGCCGCAACTCGGCGAACCCGGGGCCAGTTGGACCTCAGCTCGATCGCTTCGCACCCCTGAGCCCGAGCCGCGGCAAGAAACGCTCCCGCCCCGCCCCGCTCGGAGAACGAAAGCATCACCGTCCGGCAATCGGCGGGGAGGTGCGCAGCAAGCCCCAACACCTGCTTTTCCGGACCACCGAGAAAGGGCGACGCGAGGAGCTGCGCGATGACCATGGCCGCCAGACGAGCGTCAGGGAACGACGGAAGCAACGATGCGAGGTGAGGCTGCGATTGTAGTTCAAGCAGCCGACGACCGCACGATTCCCTTCGTCCTGGGCAAGCATCGCTCGCCAGGCCTTGTCCCAAGACCATAAGCGGACGGCGCAAGCCGCCGGCGAGTCGGCGTCCATGCCCGGATCGATCTTCGCCGGGGGCTGACGTCGCCGCCCGACACCCGACAATCGCCGGCTCACCCCTCTTTGTGCACTTCGATCACCGCCCCTCCGGCCAACTGCAGATAGCCGGGAACGCGCCGCAGGGCGTAGTCGAATTTCTCCCACGCCATCTCCGACGATTTCCATAACGCGGCGGCTCGCGAAAGAACCTGGAAGCGATGCACGGTCGTCGTCGGAAACGCACGGCGAATCGCCGCCAGCTCGTCGGGACCGAGCTTGTGCTCGTCGTCGGTGATATGCCGATCGAGCGACGGCTCGTTCGACAACACGCGCCGGACGAGCCGGGTGTTGCGCACGCCGTCGAAGAACCGGTTCCGCAACGGCTCGCGAAACACGGCCAGCCCTCCGGGCTTGAGCACGCGCCGACACTCGGCGATCGCCGCGGGGACGTCGACGTGATGCAAAATGTCGATCCCCGCCACGACGTCGAACGACTTGTCGGGGTAGTTCAGCCGCTCGGCGGCTTGGCGAGCGATTGTCACGCGCTCGGACAAATCGTACCGTTCGGCAATCTCGCGCGCCGCCTCGACGTTTCCCTCGGCGATGTCGAACCCGTCGACCTGATAGCCAATCCGCGCGTAAACGACCGTGTTCACCCCCCAACCGCAGCCGAAGTCGAGCAACCGCATCCCGGGTCGGAAGCGTTGCTGCACCAGCCGAAACGTCTCCCAATACGAGTTCCACGGACGACGTTCCCGCCCCAGGATCGGGCCGAAATCGACCGCGTCGAATCTCCGCAGTTGAGAGTACGAGTTGTAGAACTCTCGCTCGCGCACTTGCACGGGGGTCGGGTCCGACCGATCGACGTCAAGCGATTCGCTGCGGCTGGTCATATCGGATCGCAAGCCGGCGCCCCTGCCGCGCGGGCAGGACGTCGCTCGATGAGCGCGCATCAAGCGACCGGTGCAGCCTCGACTCTTCTCGCTTGATCCAAGGAATCGGCCCGGGGATCGACGGCGCCCCCACAGGGATCGCGACGGCGGCAGTTCCGGTGCGTCCGTCGTCATGTCCGCCTTATCGTCGCGGCTCCTCCGATCACTTCCTCTCGGACGGGGTCTCGACCAATGCATGATAGAGGTCGACGACTTGCGTCGTCAAACGGCTTGGATCAAACGCAGCGACCGCGTACTCCCGCGCCGCGGCGCCCATCCGGCGGCGCAGCTCGGGGGACGCGGCGAGTCGCTCCAGCGCGGCGCTCATCGCCGCAACGTCGTTGCACGGCACATGGAGTCCCGTCTCGCCGTGGCGGACGTATTCCTCCGGACCGCCGCCGGTCGTCACGATCGTCGGCACGCCGCACAGCATCGCCTCGGCCGCGACGCGCCCGAACGGTTCCGGTCCGACCGAGGCGTGCACCGCGACGTCGATCGTGGCCAGAAACTGATACACGTCTCGTTGATGCCCGGCGAACCGGACGCGGTCGGCAACCCCCAGCCGCGCAGCAAGTCGTTGCAACTCATCGAGATAGTCCGTCTCCCCCGCCGGCGAGGTCCCCGCAACGACCAGTTCAAAATCTGTGCGCCCGCGGCGCAACGCGTCGGCCGCAGCCTCGATCACGATGTGCTGCCCCTTCCACGGCCCCAGGATGCTATGCATGCCGACGACCAGCCGACCGTTGCCGGACCGCGTCGGCGGCGCCTCGACCGGACCGATCACCGGTTCGTAAATCGTCGAGATTCGCTCCCGCGGCAGGCCCAACTCGACCAGATGCTCGGCGATCGCTCCCGACGTAGCGATATGGCGAGTGAAGCTGCTCTGCCGAACCAGCCACCGCGTCAACCGACCGGGATACTCGAACCCCTTCTGGTGAGAAATCGAGGGAACCCCGCGCCGCCGGGCCGCTTGCCCCGCGCCCCAATTCGCCGAGAGGGCGTTGTTGGCGTGCACCACGTCGGGAGCGAACTCGCGAATGAGCTCGTCGACTGCCCGGCGCCAGGGGCGCACGTCGTCGCGAAAGTACCGCCACGCCCCGGCTAGGGGCCCGCCCACTGAGCCGTGCCGCCCCCCCACGGCGACCCGGCGATGCCTCAACCCTGCGGGGAGTTCGATGTACGGCGCAGGATCGAACGAGGTGACCAGGATCGGCTCGACCTCCGGCGGCAGTTCCCGAATCAGATGGAGCAGACCCGTCAGCGAGCCGCCGAATCCGATCGGAGATTCCACGTACAGGACTCGCATCGTGAAACCGGTTGAACGGACTTCGATCGGGCGAGTCGGCGCGCCGCCGACGAATCCTCCACAATAATCCCCGCCTAGCCCCCCGCCAACGGCAGCGCGACTGCGGTCCGGAGCCCCCCAAAGTCCCGTCCTGAACCGTCCCGTCGGTTGACTCGTCCCTGGCGGCTATCAAGAATCCACTCTCCGCATGCACGTTCCCGTACGGCGGCATG
Source organism: Pirellulales bacterium (assembly GCA_019636345.1). Taxonomy (NCBI): domain Bacteria; kingdom Pseudomonadati; phylum Planctomycetota; class Planctomycetia; order Pirellulales; species Pirellulales bacterium. Next base: position 324,914 of record JAHBXQ010000005.1, read on the forward strand.
TCCGGCGATCTGTGGCGCGCAGTCTTGGTCCTGATCAGCAATGCACTCTTCCGCGCGAACCGCCGCCTTGCTGCTCATGACGCTGGTGGTCGCCCTGTTGCTGCGGCCCTGGGACCACTGGGAGGCGCTCGCGACTGTGCGGCCGGTGTCGCTGTTGCTCACGGCGATCGCCGTCGTCTGGCTCGCCGACGCGCCGAAGCTGCGACTGTTGGCCGACCCCCCGACCAAGCCGCTCATACTCCTGTGCCTTGTCGCCGCCGCGATGGCGCCGCTGTCGGTCTGGCCCTCCCGCAGCGCCGAAGTCGCCTTCAATATTCTGCAACAAGCAGCCCTGCTGGCGATGCTGGCCCATCTGGTCACGACCCCGGCCATGGTAGAGCGCCTCGCGACCCTCATGGCCGCGTGCGGGACGATCCACGGCAGCATCGCCACGGTTACGTACTTGCGGCAGGAACTTACCCCCGACGGCCGCGTCTTCGGCACAGGGCACGGGGTCTTCGCCGACCCGAACGACTTGGCCCTGTCGCTCGTCATGATCTTCCCCTTCGCCTGGTGGCGATTCGTGGAATCCAAGAGCCTCGGCGCCCGCCTCGTCGCCGTCGGCTCGCTCGCCGTTATGCTGGCCGGGATCCTGGCGTCGCAATCCCGCGGCGGGCTGCTCGCCTGGGGCGCCGCCGTCGTCGTCCTCGGCGTCAAGGCAAGAAGCGGAATCGCGTCGCTGGCGGGAGTCGTTGCGGCCGCGTCCCTCGCAGCCGCCCTGTTGTTCCCCAGCGACGTGTTCGATCGCTACTCGTCGATCGTCCACTACCAGTCCGACGAAAGCGCGACGACCCGGCTGGCGATCTGGAAGGCGGGCGCCAGCATGTTCGCCGACCATCTCCTCACGGGCGTCGGCGCGGGGGGATTCGAGGTCGCCTACGGCCAGGAATATCTCGACCGCAAAGGCGCCGGCAACGTGTGGCGCGCCGCCCACAGTTCCTACATCCAAATCGCCGCGGAACTGGGGATCTTCGGTCTCGCAGCCTGGCTCGCCTTCATTGCCGCGATCCTCGCGACTCTGCGCCGGGCCGGCCGCTTGCTGGCCGCCTCGACGGACGAAGCGGCTGCCCCCTCCCTTGCCGCCTGGGTCGACGCCGCGACCGCGTCGATCGTCGGCTTCCTCGTCGGCGCCGCGTTTCTGTCCCGCGGTTACGATTTTCTGATCGTCATCATCGCGGGAACCGCCTCGGCCGTGCTGCGACAAGCGACGGCCTTCAGCAGCCGCGTCGCTCCGAGTCGCGAGACGCAGCCTATCGCGCAAGCACTCGCCGAAGCGCCGGTTTCGGCGAATCAGGCCTACGTCGGCGACTTGCTCCGAGACTCGCCTGCCCCGGCTGCGGAGTGACGCCCGAACGACGCCCCGCGGGTTGCGACGCTCCTCCAGGCCCGACGCACCGTCGCTCGTTCGGCCTCGCTCCACATCGGCAACCGCCACAGCACCAGCGGCGTCGCCGCAACGAGCGCCGCTTGCCCGACCGTGGCGCCCGCCCAGCCGAAGCCGCGGAACAATTGTCCCGCGATGAAAATCGCCAGACATGTCCCCCACACGATTGCGAGTCGGCCGTAATTGACCGGCATCGGAAACGCTCGCTGCGAAGCTCGCCACACCCCGGCAAGTCGCGCGGCCTGGCTGACGAGCGTCGCAACGGCCGCTCCCTGAATCCCCCACCGCGGGATCGCATAGCAGTTGAGCGCCACGTTCAACAGCGCCGCCCCCACGTTGAGTCGACTGATCGCCCCGGGGCGGCGGGCCTTGTGCAACCCGACCTCGGCGGCGCTCGCCAGCCCGCTGAAGTAAACGGCCCCGGTCAACGGCGTGATGACGCACATGCCGCCGTGAAACTTCTCGGCAATCAGCCAGTAGGTGACGTCGTCCCCCAACAGCGCAAGCGCCGTCGCCACGACGGCGCCCCCCGCGGCGTACGCCAGGAACCCGCGCGCAATGATCCGCGACCCGTCCGGCAGGTGCATGTTGCGAAACGCGAACCGCTGCCAGCCGAGGATAAACGCCAAGTTCGCCATCTGCATGATCCCCGCGATCCGCTCGCCGACCGAGTAGAGGCCAATCTGCTCGAGCGAATCTTCGACTAAGGCACGGATCGTGTACTTGTCGGTCACGGCCATCGCCGCGAACGACAGCAAGGCGGGAACCAACAGCGCCCCGTAGCTCGTCAGCGGGGCGACTAGCGGCCGGCTCACGCGCAGGCGAACCCGCGGAAACGCGACCGCCGTGATCACGGCGACCGTCGCCAACCGCCCCGCGGCGTCGCACGAGATGATCCCCCATGCGCCGGCCCCGGCTAGGATCGCCGCGACGCTCGCGCTGCGAACCGCCAGGGCGCTGCCGATGCGAATCCAGAACAGCGCCCACGGTCGCCCGTCGGCCTGCAGCCGGTTGCCAGCGAGCGCATCGATCGCCTCGGCCAGCGCCACGACCGCGAGCGCCCCGACCAGCGCCCGCCCCGGCAGGTCGAAGATCCAGCGATTGAGCGGCTCGGCGAAGATCCAGACCGCCGTCGCGGCGATCGCCCAGAACCCGATCGCAAGCGTCACGCTCGTGTCGATCAACTCCCGTCGACGGACGTCGTCGGTCGTTTCCGTGTAGAACCGAAAGAACGACTGGTGCAGGCAGAGCGACGTGACGATGAACGTCAAACTCGCGGTCGTCGTGAACAGGCTCACAATGCCGTAGTCGCGCGGCGAAAGCAGCAGCGTTACGATCGGCAGCAGCGCAAATCCGATCGCGCGATCCATGACGCTCGCCAGACCGTAGACGGCCGCGTCGCCCAGCATGGCTTTGATCGACACGGCGTCGCGACGATTCGCCCCGTCGGCCGGCGGCGACTCGGAGCGCGGATCGTCTCCCCGCGGTTGCTCGGCGACGACCCCGGCTGCCGCGGTCAGCGCATCGACGTCGGACGACAGCGATCGGCTCACGCGGCAGAATCTCCGTCGCGAGACGCCGCGGTCGCCGAGACGGGACGCCACAGGCGATCGGAGCGACCTGTCGCCCAGACCCAAAACGCCGTCCAGGCCGCGGCGTGCAACATCAGGAACGAACCCGCCGCGGCGCAAACGCGGTTCCGCGCCCCCCAGGGAGTCAGCCCGACCACGGCGACGACCAACAGCGCAACTTGCAGCCCGAACGCCGCGCCGTACCACGGCCCCCCCAAAAGCGCGCTGGTCGCCAGCGCACCGAGCATCGCCCACGGCGCCGCAAGCCGCAGCAGCTTGTGCGAAACCAGGACCGACCACGCCGGGTTTCGCCACGGCAGGAGCAGCTCCGGCGCCACGGCGATCAGTTGAAAGTTCCCCGCCAACGTGCGGATCTTGCGCCGCATCTCGCCCGCGGCGCTGTCCGGCAGCCGATCGAACGCCGTCGCCCGCTCGTCATGGACGACGCGGCGACCTTGCAGCACCACCTGCAGCGGCCAGTACACGTCGTCCAAGATCACCCCCTCGGGAACGGGTCGGAACAACTCGCGTCGCACCGCGGCAATCGCCCCGGTGACGCCGACCTGCGAGTGGAGTCGGCTCTCCTGCTTGCGCAGCCACGTCTCAAACCGCCAGTACAGCCCCACGCCGGCCAACACGCCGCCCTGGCTCTCAAGCCGCAGCTCGCCGCTGACGGCGCCGACCGCGGGGTCGGCGAAGTTTTCCAACAGCCGCACAAGCGCGTCGGGCGCCCAGCGCTGACGAGCGTCGGCCATGACGAGAATCTCGCCTCGAGCCTCACGGGCCAGTGCCGACAACATGGCCGCTTTGCCGCGACCAGAACTCCATGTTACCACCCGCACTCCGCGGGGAGCAAACTGCTCGGCGACCTCGGCGGTCCGGTCCGTTGAACCGTCCGATCCGACGAGGATCTCGCCCGTGCCGCCCGTCTGCACAAGCACTTGCGTCAATTCCTCGAGCCGCGGGCCGATATTCGCTTCCTCGTCCCGGGCCGCAATCAGAATCGACGCCGAGCGCGGCGCCTCGGCGGCCGATTGACGCCACAGCGGCCGCCGTCGCGCCGCCGCGCCGATCGCCAGCGGGTACGCGACGTAGGCGTACGCCAGCACGGCGACGCTCGCCCAGAAGATCGACGCGAGCCACGGCTCCGACATCGTCACGGGTCCCCCGCGCCGACCTGCGCCGTCAGCCCGCGAGGGTCAACCGCATCGTGCCAGATCTCGTCAAGCCGCCGGCCCAGCATGCTCCAACAGTACCGTTCAGCGGCCGTCTGGCGAGCTCGCGCAGCGAACTCCTTCGCTTCGTGCGGGGCGCGCATCCACCGCACCGTCGCCGCGACGAACTCCTCAACCGTGTCGGCGATCGCCAAGTCGCGATCGGGCGCGAGCCGCAACCCTTCGGCCCCCACCGTCGTCGAAACGATCGGCAACCAACTGGCGGCCGCCTCGAGAATCTTCAACCGCGAACCGCCGCCGATTCGCAGCGGGACGACCATCATCCCCGCCCGGGCCAAGTACGGCCGCACGTCAGGCGCGTTCGCCGCGAGCTCGCACCGCGGACTCTGTCGCACCAGCGCCGCAAGTCGCTCCGACGGATTCCTCCCGACCACCGTCAACCGCGCCGCCGGCTCCTCGACCAGAATGAGCGGCAAGACGCGGGCGAGAAAGTGCTTCAAGCCGTCGATATTCGGGCGCCAATCGAGCCCCCCCAGAAACAGCATCTCGCGCGGGTCGCGCGGCCGGTTCGGCTCGGCGTAGTCGGAAAAGCGAACGCCGTTCTCGACCACGGCGACCCGCTCGGCGGCGAACTCGTCGCGCATCAACTGGGCATCGTCGTCGCTCACCGCGACGACGCAGTGCGCTGCGCGAAACACCCTCCGCTCGTACCGCTCGAACCGAGCGTGCTGCAGACGCAGGTACGAACGCGCCCACGGCCGCGTTTCGGTTTCGGCGTACCGCCGCCAGATAAGCGAGTCGACGTTGTGAGCCATCAGGATCACCGGCGCGTCGCTTGGCGCCCCGCGCAGCAACTCGACATAGGGGGACCACTCGACTTGCCACAGATCGATCTTCCGACCGCGTGCGAACTCGTGCAACTTACGGCGGAACCGTGCGCACATGTGCGCATCCACCGCGTACGGCGCCGGCGACGCGAGATTGCGCGCCACCTTGCGATAGAACGACCAGCCTCGCTTCACGGGGACCGGCAGATTCGCGAAGTGCGAGTCAATGCCGCGGGCTGCGAGGAACACGCGCGTCTCGCGTCCATCGGACGACTCCCCGTCGCCCCGAGAGAAATAGACGACCGAGTGCCGGTCCGCCAGTTCGAGCATCAGGTTGAGCGTCCGCTGGCGCTTGCCCGAGTTGGCCGGGCAGCAAACGTCCCAATCGACGACGACGACGTTCATGGCGCCACCGCAACGGCGGCCTCGGCGGCCGCTGGCGATTCCTGTCGCTCGTCAAGTTCGAGCCCGCGGTAGAGTCGCTCGTAGGATTCGACCATCCGGTCGACGGAATACAGTTCTGCCGCCCGCCACTTGGCGGCGGTCGCCAACCGTTCGCGCTCCGTCGAGTCGCTCCACAGCCGGACCAGCGCCGCGGCTAGCGCCGCGGGATCTTCAGGCGGCACGAGCACGCCCGTCTGATCGTCGACCACCGTCTCCGGAGTGCCGCCGACGCGAGTCGCGATCAGCGGCACGCTCGAGGCCATCGCCTCCAAAAGCGTCAGCGCAATTCCCTCGGATCGCGAGGGCAGGACGAACGCCCGGGCTCGCCGCAACAGGTCGGGAACGCCGGCGATCTGGCCGAGAAACGTCACGCAATCCGCGACGTCGAGCTCTGCGCACTGTCGCTCCAGCTCGTCGCGGCAGGGGCCGTCGCCGGCGATTTCCACCCGCAGGTCCGGCGCGCTTGTGCGAGCCAGCGCGACCGCCTCGAGGAGCACGTCGATCCCCTTCTCGCGACTCAGCCTCGCCACGGCGACGATCGGCCCCGCGTCGCCGTCCGCGGGGGCGTGCTCTGCACCGACGAATCGTTCGAGGTCGATGCCGTTGACGATCGTCCGCAGCTTGGCTTCGTCGATTTGCAGCACGTCCCGCGCCACGGTCGCCGCGTCGCGCGACACGCAAACATACCGATGCACGGCCTTGGCCGCCAGCTTCGCGATCCGCCGCTGGCGATTCGACAGCCCCAAGGCCTGACCGTGCTGGGTGTGAATCACTCGTTTCGCTCCGGCAAAGCGGCCCGCCGGGGCGCCGTAGATCAGCGCTCGCACGTCATGGGTGTGCACTACGTCGGGACGAATGCCGCGCACCATCCGCATGAGCTGCGTCGCCAGCGTCGGACAGAATCCGCTCGGACGATGCAAACACACCACTGGCCATCCGCGGCGTCGCAACTCCTCGCCCACCGCGCCGCTGTAGCCCAGCGAGACGAACAACTGATCGAAATTTCGAGCCGCGCCGGCGTCGGCGAACTCCAACAACAACTGTTCGAGCCCGCCCACGTCCAGACCGAACGTTACATGCACGACGCGCAACCGCCCGCCTCGAGCGTCCATCGGGAGAAGTCCAATTGTTCAGTGTGTCCGAAAATGCAACAACGGATCAACTCGAAACGGCCGCCTCGGCCGGTTGCTCGCGACGCCGGCGTTCCCGTCGGCGACGTCCCTCTTGCCGTCCCCCGGCGACGACGGGACTTGGCGCGTAGACCTGGGACGCCACGTCCAGCAGCGTCGCCTTGCACGCCGCTTTGCGCGGGACGCCGATCATCTTCAGCAACGTCGCCGCGAGAATACGCAGCTCCACGTCGAGCCCGCCGAGGAACAAGTACTGCAGATCAAGCTCGAGCTTGCGCCGCACGCAATTGACATCCTGGTCCGGAGCGAGGTTGATCTGGGCGAGCCCGGTCACCCCGGGCCGCACCGCCAAGCGATGCACATAGCCGGGGATCTCTCGCGAGAGTTGCTCGACGAAACAGGGGCGCTCGGGCCGCGGGCCGACGAACGACATCTGCCCTGCCACGATGTTGGCCAGTTGCGGCAGTTCGTCGAGATGAAGTTTGCGCAGCACGCGCCCGACGCGCGTCGCCCGCGGGTCGTCCTCCGACGCCCAGACGGCCCCGGATTCCGTTTCCGCGTCGAACCGCATCGAGCGCAGCTTGTACATCGGGAACCGGCGGCCGCCGAGTCCGACGCGTTCCTGCTTAAGAACGGCCGGCCCGCGCGACGTCAATCGAATGGCAAGCACCAGCGCCGCGAGCAGGGGCGTGCATGCCGCCAACATCACGGCGGCGAACACGCGCTCGCAAGCGTTTTTTACGGCACTTCGATGACAGCGGGGTACGAACGGATCGAGGCGGTCAAAATCAATGGTGTCCATTTCGATGCATGGGTGCGCGCTCTCGGCAGCAACCGCTCGCAGGCGAATCCCTCAAGATCAGCGCTGCCGCAACGTTGGGGATCGGGGGGAGGTGCGAAACTCGCGACGCCGGACGTCCGTTCAATGCGCCCGGCGCATGTCGCAATCGCGAACCTGAGACGCGCGCCGTCGTGGCGCGAACATCTGACGGAAGCGCGAGCGCGCAATCTCGGCGTCACGATTGAATCAACCGTGACGCGGACCATGACGAGCAAACGCTGCCGGGGGTCGCGAATCGCCGCCCCTACAATCCTTACAACGGCCGCAATCATACTCCTTCTGACAGGAGACAACCACAGTTTTCCCCCGAGAATCTTCGCAGTTAGGACGACTGTCTGACACTCCAGGGGGGGAAACTCCTAGCGCCCGGCGAATCGTCGGGCTCCCGGATGGCGAGAACGCGCTCTCGCTCGCGTGCCGAGGGACGAGGGCGACGCCGGGGCGCGCTGACCTAATGGGGAAAGTCCCCCTGCCGACAGGTCGACCTGTACCGATTGCACGGATTGCAACCAAGGCGCCGAATGGCTGGGAACTCCCCGGTTGTACCGACAATCCGGCAATTGCCGGATTGTTTTTGCCGCCGCCGAACCCGTTAGCGTTCGGCGGTGAATTCCTCGCTGCCGATCTCACTGTCAGTTCGATCCCCCCAACCATCGCGACTAGCGGTCATCGTTACACGCGTGTCGACCATTCCCCGGATCACCAGTCCTCGTCGATTCGTCGCCGCAGCAGCGGCGGGCGCGGCGATCGCGCTTTGCCCAGTGCAATTTACGGCCAGCGAGGGGCGATTCGCCGCAAACGCAGGCGAAGTCGGCCAAGCACCCTCTCAACCCCCGCAGAAGTGCCCCGAGGACGAGGCCGCCACGACCTTGCGGCTCATCAAGTCGCGCCCCCCGACTGAAGCTCAGGGGCCCGAAGCAGGCTCGTCCGCCCAGCAGGGGCCATGGCGGGCAGCGACTCCGCTGGCAGTCGTCCAGTGGGCTTTCCCGGGGGTCGAGGCCCTTCATCCCTCGACCGGCGCCACGCCCCATGATCGCTCGCCGTTGCCGAACCGACGCCTAGCCCAGGGCGCGAAGCTGGAAGTCGTGGGAGAGTCGATCACCACGCCCGCCCCCGCATTCGTCCTCGACTCAGTCATCGCCTCTGACGGCTCTCCAGCACCCACGAGCTTGGTCCTCCTGCCGACCTCGCAAAGTCGGCAGGCCCCTGTGAACCTAGTCGCTCGCCCCGCGGCAGAGCCCTCAATGGCCGCCCCCGAGCCTGCGGCCCAGGCGCCGCTCGTGCAGCGAGCACCGCCGAGCCCGTCGATCCCCCGGGCGCCGCAAGTCGCCGCTCGGCAGATCCCCGCTTCGCAGCCGCAGCCAGTGGTCGAGTCCCTCGCCGTCTCTCACTCCCCTGCACCGACGCCGTTCGTGCCCCCATCGGCGGCGCCGGCAGCACCGCAGATCATCTCGGTGGCGACGACTGCCGAGCCGTCGACCGTGGCCATCCGCCCGACCCCGGCCAAGTCGCAGCCGCCGGCCGTCGAAGTTCAGCCGGCTGAACTGACGCCGTCCCCTGCGCCCATGGCTCCGCAATTGGCCAGTTCACCCGCCCCGAGCCCGGCCGCTCCCCGGCTCGAGCCGGAGCGCCGCGCGGCGCCGGATCGCCACGTCGAACCGGTCTCTCTGCAGTCCCCGGCGTCGCTGGCCGCAATGTCACGGACTGACGTACGCCCGCTGCCCCGCACCACCCCCGCAGCCCCCACGCTCGTCTTGCCGACTGCAGCCGAGCCGACGCTCGCCGCGGCGTCGCCCGTGGCGCCTCTCGTTGCCCCGGCAAAGCAAGCCCGCCTCGCCGTCAGCGAATCCGCTTCCGCCAAACAGACCTCGGCCGCCGCTGCCAAGTCGGAACCCTCCGCCCCGCAGGCGCCTGAACTACGACTCGCCGACGCCGGCGCGCCCGCGCAGCCAGCCGTTCCCCAAGTTCCCGCTGCGACAGCACCCGCATCCCTGCCCGCTCTCCCGGCCGTTGCAGCGTCCCGACCCGTCGTCGAAACGAAGCCGGTGCTCGTCGCTGCCGCTCAGCCTCCGCGGCAGCCCGACCCGCTTCCCGCCCCCCCGAGCCCGACAGCCCCGCCGGATCGACAGGAACCAGTCGGCGATCCGAACGAGTGGCAACTCGGCATGCTCGAGGCGATCCGCGTCGGCGTCGTCAACAGCAAGGACGTGGTCGTCCTCCGCTACGCGCCTCAGATCGTCAGCACGGCGATCGCGCAGGAGTGTTCGCTGTTCGACCCGGTCTTCGGCCTGAACGCCTACGGCGGCCAGGACGACCGGCAAGTGCGCAGCCTCGTCGAGTCGCAAGGCGCCAACATCGACGTTCAGCGGACCGATATCGTGACGCCGCTCTACCAGCCCGACCAGGTTTACATGCGGCATCAGCTCTACACGGGCGGCGAACTGAAATACGGCTTCGGGACCGATTACTCGAACTACTCGCCGCCGGGCGATTTCTTGCTGCTCAACCCGGGGTGGAACTCGAACTTCAACGTCCGCTACCGGCAACCGCTTGGCGCCGGCCGCGGCTACACGATCACGACCAACCCGCTGCGGATCGCCCGCTCGGCGACGGCCCAGTCGCGGATGGAGTTTTCCGTCCAGGTGCGCCGGGTGATCCTCGACATCGAGACCGCGTTCTGGACCCTCGGCGGAGCCCAGCGCGAGCTGCAAATCGCCCGGCAGTATCGCGATGTCGCCGTGCGAACCGCCGAGGACGAAGCGGAACGCGAAAAGCTCGGCAGCAGCTCGCTCCCCGACGTGCTTATCGCCCGCGGCCAAGCCGAGGCGTTCAACATTCAGGTCATCCAGGCCGAGCAACGAGCGGCCGTCGCCGCAGATCAACTGCGACAGGTCATGGGTTTGCGAACCGCCGGGGCTGCGTCGTTCACAACCGACGGGCTCCCCCCCGAACTCGCCAACAAACGGCTTGCCCCGCTGGTCCTGCCGCAAGACGTCGAGGTCGATCTCGAATGGGGCGCCGCCGTCCGCACGGCCCTGGCCCGCCCCGAGATCAGCGCCCAACGGGCCGCGGTCCGCACGGCTGATTTGGTCGTCTATCAGGCCCGCAACGGTTTGCTCCCCAACGTCTCGTTGCAGGCCGACTACGCGGCGACCGGCCTCGAGGATCGGCTCGACAAGTCGATCGGCACCGCCGCCAGCCACAACTACAACTTGTGGGGCGTGGGGCTGTTCTACGAACGTCCCCTGGGGATGCGCTCGGCGTCCGCGTTCGTCAAGCGGGCCCAACTGCAGTACGGGCAGGAGCTCGCCCAACTCCGCAAGCTCGAACACGACATCCTCCATCAGTTGCGCCAATCCTACGAAACGGTCCGCAACGCGAACCGAGTTTGGCTCGAACAGCAGCAACGGGTCGCCACGTTCAAGCAGCAACACGAGGCCTACGTCGAGTTGTATCAGCAAGGCAAGGTCGAATTGTTCCGGCTGCTCGACATCGAGCGGAGCCTCGCGGCGGCCGAACTCGAGGCCAACGCCGCCTGGACTGTCGCCCGCACGGCCGAAGCCCGCTGGCGTTTCGAGAAATTCGAGGACGCGGGATACTACAATCTCGAGTTTGCGGATTAGGAAGCCAAGGGGTTCCGGGCCTTCGCCGGGGCGTTCCGCACCTGAGCCGCTGCCCGGCGGGTGAGCGAAAACGGCGCCTCCGGGCGATTCTCTTGCTGTTTTTCCCCCTGCTCGCCTTTGCTGGGCGGTTTCAGCATCGAACTGGGTCGCCTCCTGTGCTCCCCGAGCCCGCCGTGGCGCGATCCCGCGGGCCCCGCGGTTCCGGCACTTTGCCGCGATCACGTCAAGCGAGTCGCGGCAGTTGTCCCGGGGTTCGCCTCCATTATGATGGAGTCTGCAACTTCGTCCTCGGCGGGCGAAGGCCGACGGCGGCGAAGTTCGAATCCGACCTCCTCATCAATCCTGCCTCACTGACTATGGTCGACGCTCACGAATCGAGGTTCGATCGCGCGCTGCGCGGCATTCTCCATCGCCCCGCGCTGCTGGCGACGGCGCTCCTCGTCAGCGTCGCCGCGGCCGGCGCCGCCGCGATTGCGTTGGATCGCGAGCAGCATGTCTACGAGGGCAAGTTGTTGTTCGTGCCCAATCAGGTCACCTCGCCCTACTACCAGTCGCCGCGGCTGAGCAGCCTGGTGCACGTAGTGCTGACCCCGCGGATGCTCGAGACGGTCCGGCAAAGCTGCGACGTCGACGAAGACCTGTTCACGCTTCGCAACAAACTCAAGCTCGACGTGGCTGAAGGGGACACCCTGACGCTGTCGATCGCGCGCCCCGATCCGCAACAGGCGGAGAAGATCGTCAACTCCGTCATGGACGAGTTCGTCGCCGCGACGCGCGAGATCCGCACCGACGCTCTGGCCCGGCATCTCGCGGGATTCCAGCGCGATTCCGCCAAGGCCCGCGACCAGCACCAGGCGGCGCTCGCCCGGCAACAAGCATTCCTGGAGACGCACCGGCTCGACACCCCGCTCACCCTCGCCGAGCGGAGCCTGCAGTTGCAGCAGACGATCGGCGACCTCGATCGAGCGTTGCAGACGACGCGCAGTCAGTTGTCCGCCGCCGAGGCGAAGCGAACCCATCTGGGCGAGGTTCTCGGCGACGCCGAAGATCGCAGCCGTCGCGTCGTCGCCCGCAAGGCGGTGGCCGACAACGCCGAGGCCCCCCCGGCCGATCTCGCAGCGACCCAATTCCCCGCCTCGCGCCAGACCGATCTCGAACGCCGCGCCATCCTGCAGGACCAGATCCGCCGTCAACAGCAGGAGGCCTCGTACGCGACCCGCATCCGCATCAAGAACGAGGAACTCGCCCGTGCGAAGACCCTCCGCGAGCGGCGGCTGATCTCGCAGGCCGAGGTCGATCGGATCGCGGGCGAAATCGCGGTGCTCGAGGCCGAGCAGAATGCGAACGTCGACGGGCTCGTCAAGGCGGTCGATGCGATTGAAAACCGCATCGCCCTCGACGTCGGCGAGATCGCGGGGCTCGTGCTGGCCAGGGGGCCCGAAGCGCTCGGCACGGCAGGCGCCGCCCTTGGTTCCGCGATCGAGCCGAGCCAGATGCTCGCCCTGCTGGACCTGGAGATCTACGGCGTCAGGGAGCAGAAACGGCAACTCGAACAGGACCTCGAAGCGAAGCGGGCCGCGCTGGCCGAACTCGGGGTCCTGCAGAAGGAATTCGCGCCGCTGGCCGACGAGGTGCGCCGTACCGCCGCCGAGTCGGAACGCCTGCAAACGCTCGAGTCCGGCTTCCGACAAGCGGCCGACTCGGCGATCGGCGAGGTGACGATCGTCCAAGCCGCCTCCCCGACGTTCGACGCCGTCACGTCGAATCGCAACAAGGTCTTTGCCGCGGCGCTCGCAGCCATGCTGGCCCTGACGCTCGGCCCCCCCTTCGCCTCCGAGTGGACCAAAGCCGGCCGGCCCGCGCACTAAACGGCGCCGCACGTCACGGGCTCGCCGACAGCACGTACGGCGCCAGGACGTTGGCGCGGTCGAAACGCTCGTCCGGCTCGAGCCGCTCGAGCAGCGCCCCGCGTCGCGCTAGCTTCTCCTGCAGCGCGTCGCCGCTGATTCGGCGGGCATCGTACACGACCCACACGCGACTGGCCTCCTGCAACAGCGCCGGCGGAGCGTCGTGCAGGCGGTTCTCCTCGGCGTCGTACTCGACGAACCGCTCGGCGTCGACGTCGAACCCGACGATCGAGTCCCCGTACGCACGGCACGGGTCGCAGCCCGGCAGATACCGCCGCAGCGAGCACGCCTCTTCGTCCGGAGCCACGAGCACCGCGTCCTCGTCCTCCATCTGCTCTGCCAACAGCGCGGCGATCGACCGCCAGTCGTCGCGATTGGCCTCGGTGTAATAGCGGAACAACGAAACGGCCGACAGAATCGTGATCGTCCCGACGAGCGTCGCCCGCAACCGCCCCGGCGCCGCCGCGACGCCGTGGGCGAGCATGACCAGCAGCGGCGCCAAGACGACCAGCGCCTTGCGATCGTCCCAAGCGACGACCTCCGCGCCGAGCAGCAAGACCAGCGCGACCGCGACGGGGAACCCCGCGGCGACGATCAACAGCCCGCGCTGCGGCAAGGTGCGCAGCCCGGCGGCGAAGGCGGCGCCCCAGATCGCCGTCGCGACGACCAGCGCCCCGACGGCCAGACCGACCCCGTCCCGCTCCCACGCCAGCGTCCGACCGAACAGCAGCGATAACGGCGAACACGCCACGTGACGAAACCCGGATCCGACCGCCTCGTGGGTCGCATGGGGCGCCACGTCCTCGAGCACGCGCCGGACCAGGACCAGCCCGACGACGGCCACAACCATGTTGGCCGCCCACCACCGGCGCCGCAAACCGGGCTCGACGGTCGCGGCCACGAACAGAAACAGCCCGACCGCCGGCAGCGCCGCGTAGTAGTGGACGTTCATCCCGACCACGACGCTCGCGACCCACAGCGCCAGCGCACCGATTGATCCCGACGTGCGATACGCCGCGGCCGCCCCCAGCGCCAGGGCCGTGCTTAGAAACATCGTCGAGTACGTGCGAAATTCCTGCGACAGGTAGACATGCAGCGGGTTGATCGCCGCAAGCCCCGCAGCCAGCACCGCACAGCGGGAAGACACGAACTGCAACGCGCACCCGTACAGCGCGATCACCCCCAGCACTCCCGTCAGTGCAGGCAGCAGCCGCAGGGCGAAATCGCTTGACCCGACCGACCGCGACCAGATGTGCGCCGCCATGAGCTGCGCCGACGGATACCCGACCTCGACGACCTCGCCCGAAACCAGCTTCTCCAGCGGTTGACAGGCGAGGTAGGCGGGCAAGCTTTCGTCGCGCCAGAAGCTCTCCCGATCCAACAGCGCCAGCCGCAACCCCGCAGCCAGCAGCACGATCGCCGCGAGGGCGTATCGCTCGATCGAGGTCGAATTCGAAAAGAGAGGCATGAGATCCGCGTCCGCGGCAACACGCGACGCCCCGCGAACGTCCCGAGGCGCCCCTTGGGGTCATGCCGCCCATTATGCCTCGGTCGGAGCATAATGCACCCGGAAAAATGGTCGCTTGCCGGAGCCTTCGCACCGCTCCGGGTCACGCTCCGCTCGCTCGCGCCGAGTCGGCCGCCAATTCCCGTTCGATCAATTCGACGACCTCGCGGGCGTCGGGCTTGGTGCTGGAACCGAACCGCGCGACCACGTTGCCCCGGCGATCGACCAGAAACTTCTCGAAGTTCCAACCGATGTCGCCGGGCCCCTTCGGCTTGGTCTGCAGCGACGTGAGCGTCTTGTACAGCTCACAGGCGCTCTCTCCCTTCACGTCCACTTTGGCGAACATGTCGAACGCCACGCCGTACGTCGCCCGGCAGAACTCGCGAATCTCCTCGGCCGTCCCCGGCTCCTGCCCCAGGAACTGGTTGCACGGAAAAGCGAGGATCGCGAGCCCCCGCTCGGCGTACTTGTCGTGCAACTGCTGCAGTTGCTCGTACTGCCCCGTATAGCCGCACTTGCTGGCGACGTTGACGATCAGGACGACCTGCCCCTGATACTTGGCCAGATCGACCTCCTCGCCGTCGAGCGACTCCATTTTGAACCGAAGCACGGTCTCGGTCTGCTCGACCCCCGGCGTCGGCTCGCCGCACCCGCCCAGCGCAGCGACGACCACGGCGGCAAGGGCGACAAACAGGACTGCTGAAAAGGTGCGCATACGCGGTTTCCTGAAGTTGACGGCAAACGGCTGCGGCGAGGCGTTCTCGCCCGCTACGAAACCCCAAACCGCAGCCGATTGTAACCCATCACGCCGCGTCGCGAGCGGGGCCGGCAATCGGTTCCGATTGAAATCGCCCATTGCAATGACAATGCCTAGATTTCGGGTTGGCGACAACGCAACAACTCTCTCTGGCTACAGATTGCTCGTCGCCGACCCGAACTCGTCGAGCGGATGACGCAGCGTGACCCGAGTTCATCCCCTGGCGTCTGTCATCCGCTTCGGACGCCTCGCCCGCAGCGACTCGTCTCGGGTATGATGGTCGCCTCGCCCGTCGGCTCCGGTTCGTCGTCCCCTTCTCCGCTCCCGCGCGTCAGCATGACCTCGCCACGCCTCCTGTCGCTCGACGCCTTTCGCGGCGCCACGATCGTCGCCATGATCCTGGTCAACAACCCCGGCACATGGGGCGCCCTGTACGCCCCTCTCGGCCACGCCGAGTGGCACGGCTGGACGCCGACCGACCTGATCTTTCCGTTTTTCTTGTTCATTATGGGGACGGCGCTCGCCTACTCGCTGCGCAAGTACCGCGAGGGCGCCGCGATCGACCCGGCCGTCTATCGCCGCATCGCCCGCCGGACGCTGTTGCTGGTGGGGCTCGGGCTGGGGATGGGGCTGTTCGGCAAGCTGTGCGACGTGATCTTCATCTCCCGCGATCCCTCCGGACTGCAACTCGACACGCTGCGCTGGCCCGGGGTGCTGCAGCGGATCGGCTTGGTCTACTGCGCCGCGTCGCTGGCGGTCCTGCATGCGGACCTGAAAAAGCAACTCGTGATCGCCGCGGCGATCTTGCTGGGGTACTGGGGGCTGCTCGCCAATCTTCCCGCCGACGCGAACCCCGGGGAGCGACTCGGCAAGACCGACAATCTGGTCCGCGCCGTCGACGTCGCGGTCCTCGGCAAGAATCACATGTGGACCCAGGCCACCACCGAACCGACCGACCCCGAGGGGCTGCTGAGCACCCTGCCGGCGGTCGTCACCGCCTTGGCCGGCTACTGGTGCGGGCTGGCGATCCAGCGCGGAGGCGCCAACTGGCGCACTGTCGCGCTGATGGTCGTCTGCGGCTTGCTCGTCGCCGCGCTCGGCGAAGTCTGGGGCCTGTGGCTGCCGATCAACAAGAAGCTGTGGACCAGCAGCTTCGTCCTCCTCACCGGGGGACTGGCGACCGCCTGCCTGGGAGCGTGCCTCGCTGCCTTCGACGTCGCGGGCTTCCGCCGTGGGGCGCGGCCGCTGGAGATCGTCGGCGTCAACGCGATCTTCGCCTTCGTCGGCTCGGGACTCCTGGCGCGGCTGCTGGGGACGATCCGCGTCGGCGAAGGGAGCCTGCAACAGGCGATCTATCAGACCCTGTTCGCCAGTCGCATCGCCGATCCGCGACTGGCCTCGCTGGGATTCGCGCTGTTGACGGTCGCGTTCTGGTGGATCGTGCTCGCCCTGATGGCGCGGCGCGGGTGGTCGATTCGGGTCTGACGAAGCCCGTCACTCGCCTTGGCTGGCGTCCCCCAACAGCACGTCGATCCGCGCGAACTCGTAACCGCGGTTCACGAGCTCGTCGCACAACCGCCCCGCCAGCGGATGGAACGGATCGCGCCGCCCCGATCCCAGGTGCAACAGCAGCAGGTGGCCGTTCAGCCCCTGCTGCGCGCGGCTCTCGTACGCGAGGATGTCGTCGTAAATCGTCCGCGCGGGGACGAATCGCGGGTCGTCCTCACGGGCGTAGTCGCGCTGCGACCCAGTCCCCGGCGTGAAGTTCGCCAGCACCAACGGCGTCGCCTCGCCCCAGGCCCCTGCGACCGAACCCGCGCGGCACCACTCGACCTGCTCCCGGTTGTACCACTCGAACGGGGGAATGAAGTGCACGGGGCGTCCGGGCGGGCAGGCCCCCGCGCGCCGCAACTCCGCTAGGTTGCGCTGCAAGTCGGCGACGAACTCGTCGCGAGTCACGAGCGACCGCTCACGCTCGTCCCAGTCGCAATACAGCAGATGGCCGTCGGAATGGGGGCCGACGTAGTGCCCGCCGGCCGCCATCCGCTTCACCGCCGGCGCAAACTTCGGGTCGCGCAAAAAACGCCCGGTCAGGAAGAACGAACCGGCGATCTTCCGCTTGTCGAGCGCATCGAGGATCGGCCCGGCGCTCTCGCCAAACTCGTCCCCGGTGAAGACGAGCGCCAACCGCGGGTGCGCCGGATCGCCGCGGACGACCGCCCCGTACGCATCGCGTATCACGACGACATCGGCGGCGCGTCCGACGCCCGTCAGGACCAACAAGTCGAAAAGCAACGCCGCCCAGCAGCAGCGACCTCGGAAGCTCGCAGCGCTTCCCGCGTTCTGCCGGAGCGAGATCCCTCGGGAGTGCGAAGCCGGCCGCAGATTACTTCCCCGCGCCGCCGCCATCGCGGTCCTCCTCCGGCCAGACGTGCAACAGCAGCGCCAACGACACCGTGCCGTCGATGATCGGCTCGTTCGTCGAGAAGTCGGCGAACACGTCGTGATAGACCGCCGTCTCCGACTGGAAGCGCGCAAGTTCGTCGTCCTCGAACGGCTCGAACTTCAGCGCGTCGTTGATGGCCTTCGTAACCGGCCCGTCGACCAGCCCTCCGACCGGCAGGTGATCGGCCAGTTTGTAGAACAGGTGATGAGGCCGGCTCGCGTGGCGACCGTTCTCGGGCACGCCGATCACGAACGACACCCCCCACGGATTGCGGCCGAAGATCCAATCGCGGGCCTCGGCGGCGAGCGCCCGGTACGTGCGATCCCCCGTGAGCCGCTCGTACAGCACCGCTTCGGTCGCCGCCGCCACGACGTCGTTGGTCGAACACCAGGCCAGCGGCGTGCCGAGGCGGTACGGGTTCGCTTCGGCCTTCACGCGCACCCGCTCGAGTCCCTGCCGATAAAACTCGGCCAACTCGCGCCGCACTTCGGGCCCGGCGACGAGCCCCAATCGCCAATGGGCCAGATTCGCGTAGGGAAAGAACTCGTAGTGCCCGTGCGCATCGCACCCCATCGCGGGGTTGACCCCTGCTTGGCGCGCGTGGGCGAGCGCTTCGTCCCGGTACTTCGTTTCGCCCGTCGCCAGATACAGCTCCGTCGCCCCCCACTCCAGATCGTCGTGGTACGTGACCTCGCTGTAGTAATACGGAGCCCGCACCGGCACCGACATCGCCGTTCCGGGTCGCGATTTGGCCAGTTCGTACAACGTGCGAGCCGCGTCCACGTCGCCGGCCAGCGCCAGCGCCGCGGCGCAGCGCCCGGCCAGATTCGCCAGCCCCGAAGACTTGTTCTTGTGCTGCGGCCCCTCGGGACGCCCGGTGGCGCGCCATGCCGCGCGCGGTCCGCCGGGGCCGCGGCCGTAGTCCGACTGGTCGTCGTGCCACAGCGTGTTGGGAGGCATGTGGTCCCGATCGTCGCCGATCTGCACGAACAGCACGTTCTCGCGAGGATGGAGCTTTTTGACCAGCGCCGCGCCATGCCGCGCTTCGTCCTCCTCGTCCGCCAGAAAGAGCGCCGCGACGCAGTAGGTCGTGGTCAGCATATGCTTGAGCCGATCCCCCGCATCGTGCCAGCCTCCGACCAGATCGAACGTTTCGCCGGTGTCGGCGTCGAAGGCGTCGTGTTGGTGGCACTTCGGCTGCAAGGGATTGTCGCCGCACCGTTGCAGCCGCATGAACTCCATCAGCTTGCCGGCCGCGTGAGCATAGGCGTCGTCCCCCACGGCGAACTCCGGCGACTCGACCCCCGCCGCCCTCACGCGCCACCGCCCGGGGGTCCGCCACGCCGAGAAATCAAGTCGATAGTTGTGCGCGAACGGCCCCCACGCTCCCTGGTCGGGGCCGATCGGCGCCGCGAACTCACCGACGAGAAACTCCCCCGCGCACGGATCGTCGCTCGACAAGACGGCAATCTTCGGATCGCCCGACAAATAGCCGACGTTGTTGACGCGAATCCAAGCCTCGCCCGCCGCCGCCCCGGCGACCAACGTCGCCGCGCAGCAGACAACCCCCGCGCTTGCGCGGCAGAGCGCTCTCGAGATCCCGTTCATGGCGACCATCAATGTCCCTCTCGGTCCCTTGCCGGCGCTACAGGAGACGGGAGTCGTTGAATCGTTCCGAGCTCACTGCGGCGCGGGCCACCAGTTCCAGAATCGAAGCAGCCCGCCGAACAGCGCCATGAACGGCTGCACTTGCTGTGCCAAGTCGCGGTCGCGTTCGGCGAGCTCCGCGTCGCCCCGCGAGTCGTGCAGTTCGGCTCGCAACATGTACGCCTCGTTGATGCGCGCGTGCGACGGTTCGAACACCCCCTGGCTTCGGATCGGAAACAGCGGAACCGCCCGATCGAGCGCCGCGAGGGCTTTGTCGTTCTCTTCAAACTCCAGGTAGGCGAGCGCCTCCTCCAGCGGAGCGATTCCGTACCACGGGGCGACGCGGCTCGCCTCCTCGAGCGGTTCGAGGATCGACTCCAGCGAGGCGCCCGCGTCGACGCGCACGCGCGACTCCTCGACCAACTCGACCGCGTGTCGCAGATCGTGTTGCCGGCGCCACAACGGGGTGGTCCACGCCACGCCGAGCGCCGCGGCAGCCAGCCCCAAGGCGAGACGCCGCCGAGCCTGCGGCTTCCACGCGCCCTCGGTCCGTTTGCCCCAAGCGACGACCGCCGCGACGACCGTCGCGCTCGCCGCCGGCAGCCCCCAACCGACCGCCGCCAGCCCCGTGCACAGCACCGCCGCGGCCGGGCCGTCCGGTCGCTCGGGGACCTCGCCCGCTCCCTGCCGCAGCCGAGCGGCGCGGAGGCGTCCGTACTCGCGCACCTGACGCCACCACCGCCCCGCCCCCAGCATGGCCAGCCCCGCCCCCAGCGAAAACGGTCCCGCGAGGAACAGCCACCGCCGATCGCGGAGAAAATCAAACAGGTTGTCATGCCCGAACGACCAATGCATGAACTCGAACCAAGCGACCAGCGAGTACGTGAACCCAAGCAGCGTCGCCAGCGCCCCGACCGTCAACAGCCAACCGTCGTGGGGGTAAGCGTTCCCCACGATCCAGCGGAGCTGCGTTTCCAGGCTCTCGATCAATCGGCCGACGTCGCGCGGCATGGTGACGCCGGTTCGCAACGGCAGCGCGTGCATGAACGACAGCTCGCGCAGCGGCTCGGGAAACTCCTGCGGCCCCGGCATGACCACTCCGCCGGCCAGCGCGGGAATCACGATCTCGCGCTCCGCGAGCCGGCGGCTGACGAACGGTTCCGCTTCGCGAGGCCAGAGCGGCTCGCCGCTCGCCTCGGTCGGCGATCGTTCGAGCACCAGCACCGCGACGTCCCCCGGACGCCACTGCGACTCGGCCTCCGGGCCCCACCGCTGGACGATCCCCGCGCCGAAATGCTCGTCGACCCGCCGTGCCGCTTCGGCCGCCACGTCCGAACCGTCGCGCGCTAGGAGCCAAATGCGGGGCATCGCGGACTCTCAGGAGAGCGAGGAACAGGCAGAGGTCAATCTCGCGACAAGCCCGCTCGCGCGCGGCGACTCGCGCCGACGAGCCGTGGGATCGGCGATCGGCGCGGGAGGCGCCTCGGGCGCCGGCTCCGCCTCGGGCGCGGCTGGAGCCGGCGGCGCATCCTCGAACTCGCCGCCCTCCTGCAGCATGTCGTCGGCCCCGGTTCGATTGAACAACCCCCAGTCGCGCCGCCGGAAATCCTCGCGGGCCCGCGCGGTCTCTCCTTGCGCCTCCAAGATCTCGCCGCGCCAGGTCCGCGCCGTCTGCCACACGACATTCTCGCAGTCGGAATCGGGGCCCCCCAGGGGAGGAATCGCCGCCTCAATCTCGTCGATCGCCGCGGTGAGCGCGGCGAGCGCCTCGTCCCGCTTCTCTTGCTTGCGGAACGCCTCAGCCCGCTTCAGATTCGTCAGGGACGAATGCCGGAACTCGCCCGCGGCCTGCGCGAGCGCCCGATCGAGCGCCTTCAACTGCGCCGCGTCGTCTCCCGCTTGCGCGGCGGCGTGCGCTTGCTCCATGCTGGCCAGCCACTGCCGCGATCGCCATTGCGGCCACACCAACCACACGGATATCGCGCCCCCGAGCATCGCAGCCAGCAACCCGAACACGACCAGACTGCGGCCCCGAATCCACGTGCGATGCGTCACGATCTCGCGCCACGCGAGCCCCCCGACGAGCACCGCCGGGATCGCCGCGAACAGCCCGGCGCCGAACGACGCCACCCCCAGAGCCAAGCACAGAATCGACTTGCCGCTCTTCGGGGTCGGCAATCGCCCCGCTCCTTGGCCGTAGTGGTACCGCGCCGCGTCCCGCTCCTTGTTGAGGCAGCACTTGCGCTTGCCCCACACGATCAGGATCGGCCCCAGCGTCAGCGGCGCCAGCGTGAAGACTGCGTCCAGCAGCAACCGGCGATCGTACCGCGCCCGGTCGTACGGCTTGCCGTCCCAGGCAGCGTACGAGGGGTTCAGCCGCAATTCGGGGAGCGCCTTGTCGAGATCGAGTTGCTGCAGCGCATAGTCGCTGGTCTGCTCGTACGGCAGAAACGACCCCGAAGCCAGCGCGAGTCCCAACAGCGCAAGCCCCGCCGTCATCAGCACCATGTGCCAGGGGAACTTCGCTTCGACGGGCCGAATGCCCGCGTCCCCCAGCCGCACGATCAAGTGCCATAGGTCGGCGTTGAACGCCGCGCCGCTCTGGACATAGTGGGGCTCGCACGCGGCGAGAGGCTTGATCGCGTCAGGCAGCTCGGCGGCCGTCGGCATCGCTGCGTCGTGCACCAACACTGGGATCACGGTCCGCCCCGCCGTGAGCGCCGTCTCGACCTCGATCCGCAATTGGTCGTCGGGATCGTCGATCCGCCGCCGCCCCTCGGCGTCGACCATCGTCAGCCACTCGCGGCCGATGACCACGAGCACGACGCTGCAATCCTTCAGCAACTGCTGAATCTGCGTTCGGTAATTCCCCCCCGCCACCAAGGCGTCGACGTCGAGCAGAACAAGCCCCGGACCGAAGTAGCCGCTCAGCCGATCGAACAGCCGCCCGACGACGTCTTGGGTGTCTTTACGCCGGTAGGAAATAAAGATCGGTTTCATCCGCAACGCTCCGGGGTGCGACCGAGATGCATTGTGGTCGCACCGGCCGGCGTAAGTCGAGTGGCTTCCCCGGCAATTCTCGTCGCGGGTCGGTCGGCGACGCCAGCGGACGCTCAACTTGCGCCCGCCGCCGGTCCCCGCGGCGCACGTCGGGCGACGTGGTACGTGGGAAACGTCCCGAACCCCTTCGCCAGCGGCGTGCGGCCGACGTACCGGCACGCGAAGGCTCCGTCGGCGTCGTCGCGGGCCAAGGCCGCGAACGCCTGACTGGCGTACACCTGCCCCGGCGGAGTGATCGGTTCCATCCGCGCGGCCCGGCTCACATGGGCGCCCCAATAGCCAGGCCGACCGGTGAGCGGATCGTCCACCGCGAACGCCGGCCCCGCATGCAGCGCGATTCGAATCCCCAACTCCGCCGGCAGGTCGAACTGGTCCCACCGCGTGCCGTGAACCAACTCGGCCAGCGCAAGCGCATACTCGCCCGCCTCGCGCACCGACGCGAACACGGCAAAGATCCCGTCCCCCCAGGTGTTGGCCGTCAGCGGCGCAATCCCGATCGCCCGCGGCAGCGCGGCGACCCGGGCGAGGAACTCGCGAACGAACAACAGCACCTCGGCGTCCGCCAGCTTGCTGAACCCCTGCACGTCGGCGAACAACAGTGCGACCACGTCCTGTCGCGGAGCGGCCGAAATCGCGCCCGGCTGCGGGTCCGTGAGTCGTGGCGACGCTCCGTCCCCGGCGTCTCCAGGCGCGCCAAGCGCTCGGCGCGCCAACCGGCGCAGCTCGATCAACTCGACCTCCCCGCCGTGCGCTCGCCACTCGTCGACCACCTCGGCGGCGCCCCCCGGCTCGCCGCGCGCCTGCTCGTCTTGCACGGCCAACAGCACTGGGCGCTCGTCGAACAGATCGGCCTGAATCTTCGCCAAGCCGCAGAACAGGCGATTCGCGTACGCATACTCCGCCGGCCCTGCGACCGCACCCCAGGCCGACGCAACGATCGGCTCGCCGAGTCGCTCCATCACCGCGTCGAACCGGGCGCGCATCTCGGGCCCCGCGAAGTCGACGCTTGTCGCGACGAACTGCTCGCGCGGAAACGGCAGCACGACGACCGCCTCGTCCCCGCGCTCCAGGAGCGTTTCCAGAAACAGGAGGTCCCCCCCGCACGCCGCGGACGAGTAGCCCGTCGCCGGGCCCCAGCCGTCCAACCGCGCCGCGATCTCGCGTTTCACCGCGTCGGCCAGCGCCGCCGGAAACCGCGGCGTCACGCGGTCCGGAGCGTCGAGCATGTGCCCCGTGAACGCTACGATCCGCGGCAACACGAAACAGTCCGCAAGTCGCCCCCAGTCGGCGCCGACGAGTCCGCACACGAGCCGCGCCTGTCGCCGCGTCGAGGCGACGTGCGCGAACCGCTTCCCCGGCAGCGCGCCCGCTTGCCGGTACCAGTCGGCCGCTTCGTCAACACGCCCGGCGATCAGAGCCGCCTCGCCGCAGGTCGCCCGCAACCAATACGCCTCGGGCGTCGTCGGGTCGGGCTCGCGCAGCAGTTTGTCCTGGCAGATCGCCAGCGTCTTGCCCGCCAGATCGAGCGCCGCGCTGCGATCCCCCTCGGCCAGGGCCATCGCCGCGGCGTTCACCCCGGTCCAGTACCCGCCGGTCCGGTCGAACGCGTCGCGATACGCCTGCGACGCCTGTCGCCGGTACTCGGCCGCGCTTCCGCCCTGCGGATCGCGGAGCCAAAGGGCTTTGTAGGTCTGAGCCAGATTTCCCAGCGTCTCTTCATCCGCCGCGCCCCCCTCGGCGAGTGCGCGAAACTCCTCTGCCGCGGCCTCGATCGCTCCCGAGCGCGACAAGCTCAAGCCGCGCAGTTGCCGCAGTCGCACGTCGCCCGGCCAGAGCCGCAACCCCTCGGACGTGCGATCGTACGCCGCGAGCGGCTCCCCCTTGGCCAGCGCCAGTTCCGCGGCGGCGCGACACTGCTCCGGGGTGCGAGGACCCGACATTCGGGAAGCGTCGTCCTCAGCGAATTGCGATTGATCAACCACCCTGCCCTCCGCGGTACGCCGCCGCCCGACGATGGCATGCGGCCGCGTCGCCCCTGCGGGTCGGCATTATGCCCCACGCCGTCGACACGGGTCAAATCGGCGCGAGCGAGCCTCGGCGGCGAACGCCGTTCCGGCAGGCCCCGGTCCGCGCGCCGGCGCGAAGTTCGCCGAGACCAAGTCGCCGCAACGCCTTGCAAGACAATCATCGGCAACGATCTGAAAACTTTCGCGATCGATGCGAACCCCTCCCGGCTCGGGCGAATTGACCCTCGTCGCGGCGGGCCTTAGCATGAGGCGATGCCCTGCGACGCCCCCCCTTCGTCCCGCGCCGGTCGCGACGCTCGTCGCCCTTGTTCGCTCGCCCGCGGACTTCCCGCGGCGGTGGCGGCGTTGTCGCTCGGTTGCAGCGGCAAGCCCGCGGCGATCGCCCCCGTGGCGATCAGCGCCGGCCGCGCCGGCGAAGCGGCGATCGCCGCCTACGACCGCGACGGCGACGGTTGTCTGAACGACGCCGAACTGGCCGCCGTGCCGGCCCTTGCGCTCTACAAGGAGAAGTACGACGCCGACAACAGCGGCTGCATCAGCGCCGGCGAGATCGCCGATCGCATCGCCTCGTGGCGCAATCAGGGGGTCGGTCTGCGGACGCTCGCAATCGACGTGCTGCTGGACGACCGGCCGCTCGTCGGCGCCGAGGTCCGAATGATCCCCGAGGAGTACCTTGGCGACGGCCCCCAAGAAGCGACCGGCCGCACCGACGCCAGCGGCACGGCGAAGATGAGCGTCGCCCCCGAGCATCTTCCCGAGGCGGCCCGACAGGCCCGCATGCTCGGCGTGCTGGGGGGAACTTACCGTATCGCAGTTTCCCACCCGCGGATTAAACTGCCGCAGCGCTACGTCGACGGCACGGCGCTCGGCGACGAGATCGCCCGCGACACGATCGGCGATCGCATCGTGCTGAAGCTCGCCAGCCGATAGCGAGCAAGCGCTCGCGCCGAAGCGGCCGCCGATCCGGCGATCTACCTCGCGCACCTCTCGACAAGATTGACGGCGCGCTGCACGCCGCCGTCGCTGCGGTGGCCCCCCTGGCGGTGAACCTCGGCGTCGACGTCGTACGCGACGATCTTCACCGACCCGTCGACCATCGCCATGTGACAGCCGGCCGCATGCGCGCTGCCGAAGCGGAACGACTGGCCGTCGAACCCGTCGCGATCCTGCAGCGGCAGATACGCTTCCCCGGCGGAGGTTTCGACGTCGTACCACACCGACCGATACAGGTCGTCCTGAAAGCCCGTGTACATGGGCCAATCGTCGGCGTGGGCCTTGCCGGTGTCGTAGAACTGCGGCTCGATGAACCGCTCGCCCACGGCGTAGGTGTTCGAAGTCCCGTCGGAAATATGACGCAACTCGACGAGGAACCCGCCGAAACCGACCCCCGAGTGGTCGTCGAGCCCCGGCCGCCAAGCGGCGCTGCGCCCGTCCTCGACCGAGCGCGGCCCGCAACCGACGACCCAATGTTCCAGATTCTTGATGTCGCCCGCGTTCTGGGCGTAATCGGTGCGGCCGTGCACCGCGGCATACCGACTGTTGAGCGGGACGTTGTTGTTCGTATTGGGGTACGGCACAGCCGCCCGGCGCGACGGGCAGTTGAGCGCTTCGATCGCCATAGCGTCGCGCTCGGCGAAGGCCCGCCGCTTGTCGATCCCCGTCAACCCGCGCCCGATCTCGTGCAGCGGCTGCTGCTCGATGTACGGCAGGATGTTGTAAACCCACCCGCCGGGCTGATTCAGCCCGAACCCTTCGTCCGGATCGCCGACCCAGGCGCCCCACCAACCAGCCGACGGAAGGTGTCCGTGAGTCGTCTCGTGCGACAACATCGCCAGCGAGATCTGCTTGAGATTGTTGACGCAATGCGCTCGCCGCGCCGCTTCGCGCGCCGCCTGCACGGCCGGCAACAGCAGCGCCACCAGCACGCCGATGATGGCGATCACCACCAACAACTCGACGAGCGTAAACGCGCCGCGGTGCGCGGAACGTCGATCGTTGAACGCCGTGTCCTTCATAGCCTCGCCACTCTGTTCACACTGCCGGCAAGCGTGCGGCGCCCCGTCCGCGACCCGGCAACGTGCCGCGCCGACAGCCCCCCGGGCGCGGGGGAGAGCTGCCGGCGCGACGGTCGTCGCTTCTTCCAGTACCAGTATAGGTCGTCGTTAGGCCGACATCCGAACCCGGCGGGCAAGTCCCGCCGCCGCCAGGACGAGCCCTGCCAGGGCCCAACTGGCCGGCTCCGGAACCGCAATCACGTCAATTTCGAGCACCAGCGGCGAGACGAACGCCGCGGTCAGCCCGTCGTCGACCCCCGTGAAGGGATTCACCCCGTCGAACGGGTCGCGGTACTGCCCCCCCGTGTTGTCGACGGCGTACAAGCTGAAAATGAAGTTCGTGGCGCCGGCCACGAGCGGGGCCCCCCCGTCGTCGTAAATCTGCACCAGCGTCGAACCCCATTGCCCAGCGTTGACTGTTCCCAGCGGATCCGACTCGAAATATCCCAAATGATGAAAGCTGCTGCCGTTGTCGGTCGAGTAGCGAATCGCCGTGGTCGAAAACGCCCGACCGTCCTTGCCGTTGGTGCCGGTGAGGATCTGAATCGCTCGGACGTCGGTCGCGGCGGCCAGATCGTACTGCACGATCTTCGCGGGGGCGCCGGCGGCGGGGAAATCGTTCATCAATCCCGTCAAACCGCTCCCCAAGATCCCGGCGTCGTCGGTGAACGCCGGCAACTGATCGGCAGGATTCGTGTTCGCCGGGTGCCAGCCCGTATCGCCGGGCAGTTCCGTGCCGATCAATCCCGAGATCGCGTCCCCGACGGCGATCAGCCCGTTGAGGCTCGTCGCTTCGGGACCGTGCAGGGTCGAGGAGGTGACCGCGGCCGACGCCGGCGCGGCCAACAGCGAGACAAGTCCGAGGGCAAGCAGCGTTCTCATGAGACGTTCCTCTTTTTCAAAGCGACCAGAGACGAAGATCAAAGACACGACAAGCAAGACAAGACTCCGTCGCGCGCAAGCCGCGCGACCCTCCTCAATCGACCAGCCGGCGCCTTCCTTGACGGCGGCGCCTTCCCCATCGCCCAGCCAGCGTCGCCGCGGCGCACAATGCCAATCCGACGGCGGCCGGCTCGGGCACGGCCGCGACGGCAGTCGACGCCGGCGCGCTGCCGGTTCCGTATTGCGTCTGCCACGCGGCGAGGTCCTCAGCGTCGACGTTGCCGTCGTCGTTGGCATCGCCGTCCATGGGGAGCGCCGTCCCGTCGTTGACCGGATAGCTGCGCTGCCAAACGAGGTAGTCGCGACCGTCGACCAGTCCGTCGTCGTTGAAGTCGGCGTTCACCGGCGCGGCGGTCGACGGGATCACGTCGATCTCCCACACCAACGGCGACACGAACGCGGCGGTCAGCCCGTCGTCGAACCCGGTGAAGGGATTCACTCCGTCGAACGGATCGCGCATCTCCCCCAGCGTGTTGTCGACCGAGTAGAAATCGAACTGCAAGTTCGTCACCCCCGCGACCAAGGTCGGCGCGGCGTCGTCGAACACCGTCACGAGGTTGGCTTGGTCCTCGGTCGTGCCGGGGATGCCCGACTCGTTGTTGATCACCCCCGACGGATCGGACTGATAATAGCCGAAGGAGTTCGGGACCTCCGCCCCCTCGAACGTTCGCACCAGCCCCCCCAGCGGTTGGAACGTGGTGCCGTTGTTCGTCGAATACCGGATCACGAACGTCGAGAAGATGCGCCCGTCCGCGTTCGAGCGATTGCCCGTCAGAATCTGAATCGACCCGATGTTGGTCGGCGCGGCCAGATCGTACTGAATCGCCTTGGCAGGAGCGCCGACCCCGGGGAAGTCGTTCAGCAGCCCGGCGAGCGAGGCGAAGCCCCCGACGCCGTCAGTGAACGTCGGCAGCCCGTTGGGATGCAACGAGTTGCCCTCCGCGGGGTTCGCAGGATGCCACCCCTGATCGCTCGACAGTTCCGTGGCGATCAGGCCCTGGATCGCGTCGGTCGTCGAGATCATCGCGTCGAGATCCGAGTAGATCTCGCCGCGGACGCTGGTCGTCGTGATCGCCCCGCGAGCCGAGGTCGCCGCAAACGTCGCGACGAGCGCCGCCGCTCGCACGCAGGTCCGCCACGACCTAGTACTTTTACGCCGCGATCGCTTCCGTCCCGATTCGCCGCCGCCTGACAAGTCGATCATCTCGCCTCCTCGTCGCTGGTGCATCGCTTGGGCCGTTGCATGACATGGTCGTCGAGCGCCGTAGGTCGACCTCGCCGGAGGACGGCGCTTCGCAAGCGGCGTCCTCGGCGAACAACGTCCTGCGCGCCTCGGGAACGTCAATCCCCGCTGTCGAACCGAATCGCGCATCGACCCGCTGCCGGACAAGCGCGGCAAACGGCGTCGTCGCGTCCGCGGCCGACGACAACGTCCTCGGGCGGCGCTCGCGTGAGAAGCAGACAAGCAAGGCAAGGCGAGCGCCGTCGCGTCTACTCAGGATAACCGAAGCGGATTAAGATATTGTGTAAAGTTTGTACGAAATCTTCCGACCTCCATTCTCGTCCCCTCCCCGCGGCGTTATTAGTGGGGAGAACCAGGCGGGACTTTTCTCATCATGCATCGTCGCGAAGTCGCTCTGATCGTCGATCCCGGCCGGCCGTACGATCGGCACATCGTCCGCGGGGTCGCGGCGTTCGTTGAGGAACAGCACCGTCACTGGTCGTTGTACGTCGAGGAGGATCCCGTCGCCCGCTTGCCCGATCTCAAAGCGTGGGGGGGCGACGGCATCATCGCGAACTTCGACGACCGCCGCATCGCCACCGCGGTCCGTCGCACCAGCGCGCCGATCGTCGGCGTCGGCGGCGGCTACGGTTACTATCCCGGCGATCCCGACATCCCCTATGTGAGGACCGACAACCGAGCCATCGCCGAATTGGCCGCCAACCACTTGTTCGACATGGGGCTGCGCCGCTTCGCGTTCTGCGGCGAACCTCCCAATCGAGCCAACGGCTGGGCCCGCGAACGGGCCGAGGCCTTCGTGTCGGCGATCGAAGCGGCCGGCTGCGAATGCGACGTGTACAACGGCCGGCACTCGCCGTCGCGCCGGTGGCGCGAGTCGCAGACCCAATTGCAACGGTGGCTGGAGTCGCTGGCGACCCCGCTGGGACTGATGGCCTGCAACGACGCCCGCGCTCGCCACGTGATGCAAGCCTGCTGCGCCGCGGGGCTCCGCGTCCCCGAGGACGTGGCGATCGTGGGGGTCGACAACGACGACGTCATGTGCGAACTGACTCAACCCCGACTGACGAGCATTGAACAAGGGGCGCGCCGCATCGGGTTCGAAGCGGCGTCGCTGCTCGATCAAATGATGTCCGGCAAGAAACCGCCGCGAAAAAGCCTGACGGTCCCCCCCGCGAGGATCGTCACCCGGCAGTCGACCGACGTGCTGGCGATCAACGACCCCGACGTCGCCGAGGCGCTCCGCTTCATCCGCCGCCGGGCCTGCGAACCGATCGCCGTGCACGACGTGCTGACCGCGGCGCAAATGTCCCGCTCGACGCTTGAAGCCCGCTTCCGCGACGTGCTCGGCCGGTCGATCCACGCCGAGATCCGCCGCGTGCAGGTCGATGCGGCTCGTCGGCTGCTGACCACCACGAACATCCCGATCAAGGAGGTCGTCAAGCGCGTCGGCGTCTCCTCCGTGCAGTACTTCTCCGCCATGATGCGTCGCTCGCTCGGCAAGACCCCCGGCGAGCTCCGCAAAGAATCCCAACGCGGCCAATCCGCGCCAAGCTAGTCACCCGTCTCCAATCACCCCGAGTCTCCCATGTCTCCGCTCGACCGTCGCGATTTTCTCCACACGGCCGTCGTCGGCGCCGCGGCTGCGGCGACCCAGGCTCGCGCCGCCGCGCCCACGAATCCCCCGAGCGAGAACCTCCACTTCGCGCTCGTCGGCGCCGGCGGGCAAGGCCGCTGGGACACGAGCTGGCTGCTGAAGACCCCCGGCGCCAAACTGACGGCGATCTGCGAAATCAACCCCCTGCGCGCCGCCGAGGCGAAGCAGATGGCGCCCGACGCACGGGTCTACACGGATTGGAACGAGATGTTCGCTCAGGAGCGCGACCTGCAAGCCGCGCTCGTGGCCCTGCCGGAGCACACCCACGCCGAGGCCTCGATCGCCGCGATGAACGCGGGGCTCGACGTCTTCTGCGAGAAGCCGATGGCCTTCTCCGCCGACGAGGCCCGGCAAATGATCGCCGCGCGCGACACACGCCAGCGGATTCTGCAAATCGGCCAACAGCGCCGCAGCAACCCGCTGTACTACCTCGCCGAACGGCTCGTCCAGCAGGAAGGGATCATCGGCGAGGTGTTGCGGATCGACGCCTTCTGGGACCGCTGGAGCGATTGGAAGTTCGAGCTCCCCGAGCTCGACATGGACTTCAGCAAATGGGGCTTCCCGACGCTCAATCACCTGATCAACTGGCGGCTCTATCGCCGGTACGGCCACGGGCTGATTACCGAGAACGGCACCCACCAGATGGACGCGGCCACGTGGCTGCTGGGAGGGCTTAAGGCGAAGCGCGTCGCGGGGATGGGCGCCATCCGCTATCACGACGAACGCGAAACGCACGACATCTGCACCGCCGAGTACCTGTTTGAAAACGACACGATTGTCCGCTTCTCGCAAGACTTCCATCAAGGATTCAACTACGGCTGGAGCTACGGCGAGCTGCTGCTGGGGAGCGAGGGTTCGCTCCGCGTGACCGCCGAGCAGGAGATCGTTCACTACGACCGCGATCGCAAAGCGACGCGGATCCCGATCGAGCGGCTCGGCGATTGCGAGATCGCGGGGGTCGCGTCCTCGGCCGCCGACCTGCAGGCGGCCGAAGCCGACCGCGCCGGCGGGGGACTGCGGACCTACAGCTACGGCCACGAGATGCGCATCTTCAACCACTGCGTCCGCACCCGCACCCAGCCCGCGTGCACCGGCGAGATCGGCCACAATGCGATCGCGTTCACCGTCGCCGGCGCCGACGCTCAGTACGACGCCGTGGTGAACACGTTCGACGAGCGTTCGTTCCTGAGTTGAAACATGCCCGCCAACCCCGGACGCGTGATGAATTGAAGAACCCGTCGCAGTTCGCCCAAGGCTGAGCACTGTCCCGCAATCATGAGCGGACGGCGCTAGCCGCCGGCGATTGCCGTCCAGGCCTCGATCGAACGTCATCGGGGACTGCGTCCGCCGCTCGTTGTCGAGTCATAGGACAAAGCACGAGCGCCTGCGGATCACATCGTGCCGCGCTGCATGGCCCCTGGGGGCCCCGACCCATTCGAGGAATTCGACCCGTGAGCGATCCTGTCCGCTACCGCTTTTCCTTCGGTCCGTGGAACGTCAGCGAGGGCGCCGACCCGTTCGGCCCCGCGGTCCGCACCCCTTACGCGCTTGAAGAGAAGCTCGATTGGTACCGCCCGTTGGGGTTCGAGGGAGTGCAGTTCCACGACGACGACGTCGTCGAAGGAATCGACGAGCTTGAGCACCTGCAGATCATGAAGCGAGCCCGCGAGGTGAATCAGGCCCTGACCGATCGCGGTCTCGTCGCCGAGTTCGTCGCCCCGCGGCTGTGGTTCGACCCCCGCACCATCGACGGCGGGTACACCTCCAACAGCCCCTCCGAGCGGCAATATGCCCTGGATCGCACGATCCGGTCGATCGACGTCGCCCGCGAGGTGCAGACACGCAACATTGTGCTGTGGCTCGCTCGCGAAGGGTCGTACGTCCGCGAATCGAAGAACGCCCGGACGGCGTACGCGCGGATCCTCGAGGCGATCAACCTCGTGCTGGAATACGATCCCGAGGTTCAGGTGTGGATCGAGCCGAAGCCCAACGAGCCGATGGACCACGCTTACGTGCCGACGATCGGCCACGCAATCGCGCTGGCGTACCAATCGGCCGACCCCGCGCGGGTGAGCGGGCTCATCGAAACGGCCCACGCCGTGCTTGCGGGGCTCGACCCCTCGGACGAAATGGCCTTCGCGCTGGCCCACGACAAACTGGCGAGCGTCCATCTCAACGACCAGAACGGGCTGAAGTTCGACCAGGACAAGTCGTTCGGCTCGGCGAATCTCCGCTCGGCGTACAACCAAGTGCGCGTGCTCGAGGACAACGGCTACGGTCGCCGGGGGGAGTTTGTCGGACTCGACGTCAAGGCGATGCGAACCCAGCCCCAGGCGCTGTCGACGGCGCATCTGGCCAACAGCCGCGCGCTGTTTCTGCACTTGGTCGACAAGGTCCGCTCGGCCGACCGGCAGCTCGAGGCCGAACTGATCGCCGCCCGCGATTACGAGGCGCTCGAGGCCTACGCGCTGCGGCACCTGCTGGGGGTCGCGACCGACGCGCCGCTGGAGCGGCTTGTCTCCCCCGCGGCCATACAGCACGCGTCGTGAGCGACCACAGGAGCCGCAGTTGAACGAACTTGACGTCGACGTCGCCGTCGCGGGCCATCTCTGCCTCGACCTCATCCCGCGCATCGATCTCGACGCCAAGGGCGACGCCGGCGCCATGCGCGAACTCGCGGCCCCGGGACGGCTGACCCTCGTCGGACCTGCGACCGCCTCGCTGGGGGGCGCCGTCGCCAACGCGGGACTCGCGCTGGCACGGCTGGGAATGCGAACCTCGCTTACGGCGAAGGTCGGGCGCGACGTGCTGGGGCAGGCCATCCTGCATTTGCTCGAGGAGGCTCGGCCCGGACTCGCCGGGGCGATGCTCGTCGATCCCCGTGCGTCGACCTCGTACACGGTCGTGCTCAACCCGCCGGGGGTCGATCGTTGCTTCCTCCACCATCCCGGCGCCAACGACGAGCTGGCCGCGGACGACGTCGATCTGGCCGCACGGGGCGCCTGCGGGGCGCTTCACTTCGGCTATCCCCCGCTCATGCGAACAATCTACGCCGACGGCGGCGCGGGACTCGCGCGACTCTTCCGCCGCGCCCAAGCTGCGGGGACGCTCACGTCGCTCGACATGGCGCTCCCCGATCGCAACAGTCCGGCCGGGCGGCTCGATTGGCGCCCCTGGCTGGCAACCGTGCTTCCCGCGGTCGATCTGTTCGTCCCCAGCTTCGACGAAATCCTGCTGATGCTGCGGCCCGACCAGTACGACCGGCTGGTCGCCGTCGAACCGGACCGACTCGTCGCCGCGGCCGGGATGGCGCTGGTCGACGAAATCGCCGAGGAGCTGCTCGCCCTCGGCGCCGGGGCCGCGGGAATCAAGCTCGGCGACGAAGGATTCTTCCTCCGCACCCACGCCGGCCCGCAACGTTGGAACGATCGCCTCCTCGGCCGACGGCTGCCGCTGGCCGACTGGAGCCATCGACGACTCCTCGCTCCTTGCTTCGAGGTCGAGGTCGTCGGCGCCACCGGCGCGGGCGACTGCACCATCGCCGGACTTCTGGCCGCGCTTGTTCACGGCCAAGCGCCAGTCGCGGCCCTGACGACCGCCGCCGGGGTCGGCGCCTTCTGCGTGCAGAGCGCCGATGCGACCAGCAACATCCCCCCCTGGGAGACCGTGGCGGCGCGAATCGCCGCCGGTTGGCGCCGTCGCACGCCGCGGCTCCCTCGGCCCGGCTGGCGCGACGACCCCGCAACCGGACTCTGCATCGGCCCGCACGACGGCGCGGCGTAGGCGAACGAGGCGGCGTTCTACCGCGCGTCGGTCGGGGTGGCTTGCGTCACCGCGGCTTTGAGC
The DNA here is from genome assembly GCA_019636345.1 of Pirellulales bacterium. Lineage (NCBI taxonomy): Bacteria > Pseudomonadati > Planctomycetota > Planctomycetia > Pirellulales > Pirellulales bacterium. The sequence continues at coordinate 359,038 of JAHBXQ010000005.1, forward strand.
GGGAGGACGATCACGTGGCGCCCCGGGCCGACGCCGTCAAGCCACGCATGTCGACCCTCGAGCCGCACCGGCGTCGCCTCTCCGTCAAGATCGACGACGCTCGGCGCCGCCCCTTCGGTCAGCGGCACGGCCACGGTCGCCGCGACGTTGCCGGGGACGACCACCTCAAGCTGCACGGCCGTCGCGGATCGTTTGTACGCGACGTCGATCGGCCCGCGGATCGATGGGACGCGCGATTCGAACCACTCGAGCTTTCCCGGGCGGGGCTGCACGAGGATCGAACCGAACCCCGGCTCAAGCGGCCGCACGCCGACGAGATAGAACGGAATGAGATTGGCCGGCGCCGCGCCCCAGGCGTGATTCCAGTCGAGATTCGGCTTGTAGATCCTGTCCCACGCCTCCAGCGTGATCGTCGATCCGCTGCGGATCATGTTGATCCAACCGCGGCGCGCATGCGTGGTCATCAATTCCAGGGCATGGTCCGCCTCGTCGTGCTCGTACAGGGCCTCCAGCAAGAACTGCGCGGGGTACACGCTGCACGCCATCTGCCGTGATTTGACGTACTCCACGACGGAAGCGCGGCGTTCGGGGGGAACCAACCCGAACGCCAACGGGAACAAGCTGGCGTGCAACGACGCGTGCCGCGATCCCAGCCCGTCGACGTATCGCTGGGCCGAGTCGCTCCACAACGCCGCGTTGAACCGGGCGTGCAGCGCGCGGGCCTTGCGGGCGAACCGTTCGGCGTCGGCGTCGTGCCCCGTCGCCGCGGCGATCCGCGCCATCCGGTCGAGCGTCGCATAGTGAAACGCGTTGACCACCGTGTTGATCGGCGCCATGTCGTACCCGTCGCGCTCGGTCTCAGGCCAGTCGACGATGTCGCGGTAGTCGTCTCCGGACGTGTCGAGCAGTCCGCTCGACGTCTCCGCGGCTTCGAGCAGCTTCTCGCGTCGCAGCACGTCGTAGTGGTTGCGCAGCGACTCGACGTCGCCCGTGTGCAAGTAATCGGCCCACGCCATCAGAATCGAGTGCTGTTTCCACTCGGTCGGCCACGTGGGGTTCGCCAGCAGGTACTCGTGCGAGTGCCGGGCCAGCGCGAACTCGCGGTCGACGCCGTAGTGGCACAACTGGTTGATGTACGCGTCGGCTTCGTAGGGAATCCGCTCGCGATCGCCGTCGACGTACACGCCGCAGAACGTCGTCGCTCGGATCGAGTATTTGCACAGGTCCCAGACGGCGTTCAGGTCGGCGTCGGAACTCGTAAAGCGGGCGGCTGCGTCGTCGAACGGGTACTGCACGGCAATCCGCGCGAAGGCGTCCGCCGCGAGCCCGGCCGGGGCCTCGTCGAGCTCCAAATACCGAAACGGCGCCACGACGCCGACCGACGCCGGCAGCCGGATCGCGGCGCCGGTCGTATTGCGGCGATCGCGCGGCGGGCGGAGCGTCAACTCGGTCGTCCCCGCGGGGACGAGGATTGTGGTCGCATAGTATCGGATCGAGCCCCCCGGATTGCGATCGATGCGGCCGCTCCTCAGTTTCTCGCCGAACCGCGCCTCGATCGTTCGCGCCTCGTCGCTGGCCGGCAGTCGCAGTCGAGCGTAGCCGAACGCGGCCCGGCCGAAATCGACGAAGTAGCTCCCAGGGCCGCGCGACTCGACGACGGTCGGCGCCTGAGAGATTTTCTCCAGCGGGTAGAGCGCCGTCCGGCGCTCGCTCAGCCGTCGCGCCATGCGGAACTCCTGCGGCGGCGACCAGTCGCTCGCGGTTCCCGCCTCGTTCCAGATGCGCGCCTGCCAGGAATACGCGGCCTCGGCGACGAGCGGCTCGCCGGCGTACTCGACGTTGATCGACTGGTCGCCTGCGACGCGCTGCGAGTCCCACACGACCGTCGGCGCCGAACCGTCCGCAGGGACGCGCCTGACGACAATCTGGTACGCGGCCTGTCGGCAGACCCGCTCGCCGACGCCGCACTCCCACGAAAACTCCGGCCGCGGGTCGAAGATTTCCGCCTCGTGCGGACGTTGCAGCAGTTCGCACGACAGGCCCGCAGGCGCGGGAACGCTTCCTGCCGCAGGCGACGCCGCGACGGCCGTCGCGACGATCAGCCAAGCGGTGCAACCGGGTGCGAGGAACAAAGAAGTCATGCTGCTGCCCAGGGTCGCATGTCCGTGCGAGGAATGCCGTCGTTCAATCATCGGCGACGGTCCGTTGTGCATGTCGTATGACCCGGCCGGGGGGTTCCCGCGGCCGTTAGCGTGTTCTGCTCCATCTGCCCGACTGATCATACCGAGAACATGAAACTCCGTGGAGCCGGAGCATCACAGGCTCGCCGGGCCTCGCGCTCCGGAGGGTGCGACAATTCGCATTCGAAGCCCCAACGCCATCCCCAGCACGGCCAACAGCCCCGTCCCGGGTTCGGGAACGGCCGCGGCCGCGGCGCCGGCCGAGGCGACGACCGCGTCGCCGTACTGCGCCTGCCACGGGGCGATGCCGGCGGCGTTCTGTCGCTGCAGGGCGAGGAAATCGCCCCCGTCGATCAGGCCGCTGCCGTCGAGATCGAGATTGGCGACGACCGACAGTTCCCCGCTGACGGCCAAGTCGGAGACCTTCCACGCCAACCCGGCGTCGAGCGTCGGCAATTGGTACGCCTCGAACGCGCCGCCGGCCGTGGCGAACTCGAACAACCGGAACGCGTCGCCAAGCTGCGGCGTCGGGGCGTCGACCTCCAAAGTCATCGCCAGCGTGCCGCCCAAATGCAGATGCCCGCCGACGACCAGTTGATCGTGCGCCTGCGGGCTGTACGCGTCGAACAACAACAGCGACCCGGCGCCGAACGTCGCATCGCCGTCGATTGTCAGCGACTCGCCGAAGTACGCCGGGGCGTCAAGCCCTTCGATGCGCAGGTTGTCGAACGAACCAAGCGACGCGACGGAACGCAAATCGACGTAGAATCCCAACGCGGACCCGGCGTTGCTGTCGGTGAAATTGACGACCGACCGCTGGTTGTCGACCAACGCCGCGTCGACGTACCCCAAGGTGAATTGCGTCGCCGAATTCCTCGTGACGTACAGCCCCGTGACGTTCGTCTCGGCGACGCCGCTGAGCGCATCCCCCGCGGTGTCGATCGACCCGTTCACCGAACGATTGACGCGGATGTTGTCGCCGTTGGGGCGGATCGAGATCGACGCCCACTCGAACGTGGTGCGCGTGTCGGGGGTTGCGGGCGTGCTGGCGGTCGGCGTCGCCGTCGCGCTCACCGCGAGTCCAAAGTCCATTTGCTGCGAGGTCGTCGCCATGGCGAGGTCGACACGCAACGTTTCGCCGATCGCCAGCGACACGTCGTCCCGCAGCAGCAGCACTTGCTCGTAGGTCGACGTGCCCGTCTTTGCTGCAGACAGGCTCCCCCCCGCAGCCGAGAACGTGACGTTCGTCGAGGTGTTGGAATCGTTGACGGTCGTCCTCGTATAAGACGTCAAACTGCTGCTGGCGAAGTCGTCGACGAGCGTCACGCTCGATTCCATGACCGCGGGCATGCCGGAACCGCCAATCTGCACGGCGCCTCCGACCGTCGCAAGGTTGCCGAGCACGCGCCCCGCGCCGTCGGCCGTCGACCCCGACTCCACCGACAGATTGCCGCCGACGGCCGTCTGCGAGTTGAGATTGACCGTCGATCCGTTCGTCGCGACGACCGAGCCGAACACGGAGCCGTCGATCGCGAGCGTCTGGCCGGCGAGCGTCATCCCTCCGGAATTGGTCGTCGAGGCGTCGAGCACGGCGCCGGCCGCGACCGCAATCGTCGGCGACGCGGCGATGCTCGCCGAGCCGACGAGATGGAGCGCCCCGTCTTCGATCCTCGTGTCGCCCGCATAGTCGTTCACCCCGTTGGCGAAAGCGACGACGCCCCCCCCGAGGACCGCGAGCCCGCCGCCCCCGCTGATCCCGGCGCCGGTGATCGCGTACGGTTTGGCCGCTGAATTGCGGAACGTCGTCGACGCCGGGGCGACCGGGTGCAGTATGTTGACCGCGGCGAACGCGGCGCCGTCGTCGAACAGCACGCGATACCCGTCGGCGAACTCGGCGTCGCCCACGTCGTCGTTGTCGTTGTCCCAGTTCAATCCCGGGCCGTCGTGCCAGGTCGCGTCATGGTCGCCGGCCCAGACCACCAGGTTCGCCAGCTTGTTGAATTCCAGCACGTGCAGCGGCGTCCCCGTGGCCGAGGTGAGCGGGCTGTTCTCCTGAACGAAGACCGAGACCTTGCCCCCGGTCAACAGCCGCTGCTGGTCGATCAAGGGTTCGGTCACCCAACCGCGCGTGTCGGTGAAGACGATCTCCCAATCCTCGTACCCGGCCGCCTTCGACGCTGCGGCGATGATCAGGTCGCCGTTGGTGTAGTAATTGTTCGGCGACCCGGTCGTCGGCGTCACGTACGCGACGTAAATGTTGCCGTGCTCGTCGTACGCCATGTCGGGCCGCAGTCCCACGGCCCGCGAGGTCGGCAGTTGGGTGCGGGTCCAGTCGCCGGTGGTCGGATGGCGGTAGTAATGGTAATACGCCGTGTTGTTCGTCGTGAACCCCGTGACGGGAGGCGCCTCGTCCGTCTTGTGCCACATGACCACGTGGACCCGGCCGTCGTTGTCGACCGCCTGCGTTTGCTGATTCATCAGCGTGTTGCCGCGATCCATCGGCACGACGACGATCCCCGGCGACGCGGAGGTGATGTCGGTCGTCGGGGTGGCGATCGTCGCGCCGGCGTTGTTATGCCAGTTCTGGCCGCCGTCGTCGCTGTAGGCGTACATGATGTCGTGATTCGACGAGCCCGTGGCTTGCTCGCGCCACGTCCAGGTCACGTGCATCCGGCCCGACGAATCGACGTCGATCCCGTTGAGATAGGCGTTGCGATTGTTCGAGCTGGGCCCATACGGGTCGTCGTAGAAAATCGAGACCGTGCCGTCGATGTACCGTCGCGGCGAGTTCCACAGTCCCGTGCCGGGGTCGTACGCAGCCAGGAACGAACTGCCGTTGCCGCTGCTGCCGATGCGGTACTCCAGGTTCATCGTCCCGGTGTTCGGGTCCGTGACGAACCGCGGATAGGTGACGGCCGAGATCGTCGACCCGCCCGCGTTGAGCGAGTTGCGCTCGGCGCCGAAGATGCTCGAATCCCAGGTCGCCCCCGTCGCGGCGCCGGCGCCGGTGGTCATGTATCGCAGGGTGTGGCCATGGTGATCCCACGCTAAGTGGATCTTGCCGTCGCCGGAAATCCCCATCGAGATCACGTTGTGGGCGTTCCAGTCAGGGGCGTCGCCGTTGATGAACGTCTTGCCCGTGTCCATCACTTCCCAAGCGCCGCCGCTCAGGTCGCGGCGGGCCAGATAGACGTTCTCGTCCGTCGGCCCCAGGTGATACCACGCGGCGTATTGAAAGCCGCCGTAGGTCATCAGCGGTTCCTGCTGGAACGAAACGCCGTTGATCGCCCGACCGTAGGTGGCGCCGGCCGGCATCAGCAGGGCCGCCGGGTCAAGCACGAAATCGTCGACGAGCGTCAGTTGGGCCGCGCACGGCGCAGCCATGGTCGCTGCGAGCAGCAGTCCCGGCAAAATCAATCGGCAAGCGAGCAGCCTCAAACGATGCAACATCGGCGGTGTTCCGTCTCTTCTCTGTCGTAGATTCTCTGTCGTAGATTTGTCGCAAGTCCGAGCCGTCGATGCGATCGAAGCGTCGCGGACGCCCCGGAACTCCGCGCCGTCGGCCTCTCGCGGCGGCGCCGTCCGAGCGAGCGGTCACATCCGCTCGACGAAGGGCTTCTTCCCTTCCCAAGTGATTTCAATGACGACGTCGTCGCGGGGTTCCGTCACGGTGATCGTCAATCCCGACGCATTGGGGTTGCCGTACTTCTTGGGGGCCAGCCAGCGGGTGTCGCGCTCGCTCAGATGCTCGGTCGCCTGGATCGCCACCTTGTGCGTGCCGGGGACGACGCCGTCGTTGCGCGCATAGGAGGACAGCCTGAACCGCCCGTCGGGGCCGATGGTTCCTCCGGCCGGCCGATCCCCCTCGGGCACGACCATGATCGAGCCTTGGGTGAGCGGGACCCCGTCGATGAGCACCTGACCGGAAACGGGGACGCGCTGCGGCAGCCCGTCGCCGCAGCCGACAGTCCCGAGGAGCGCCAGCGCGGCCGCGGCGCGAATCGACGATCCAATCCGTGTCATGGTCAGTTCGCCTCGCAAGGAATGGTGCTGAAACTTGCCCGTCGTTTTCGCAAGCGGCGGGAGCGTTTCGTCAGCGGCCCGATCCGCCCGTGTTGCCGGTGCTGCCGCCGTAGGCGTTGCCGCGATCGCCGTCGGAGCGGGCGGCCAAGGCCGTGTAGGTCGCCAGATCGATCGAATCGGTGAGGAACTCGACGTGGCCGTCGCCGTAAGCGAACTGTCCGCCGCCGACGTGGAAACTCGAGAACCCGCCGTTCGATCGAGCCCCGGTCTGGGTGACGACCCCGGCCCCGCCGTTCTCGCCGGGGACGGTGTTGAGCGGGGTTGCGGTGGTGCGCATGTTCGACTGCATCCGGTTGCCGTTCGACCAGATGTTCGAGTTGATCGCGTTGCCGTCGACGACCAGATGCGATTCGCGAACTTCGCCGACGACGATCGTCTTGCTCAGGCCGTCTTCGACCTCGGAGACGCGGAACTTCCGCTCATACACGAACATGCCGTCGCCGCAGAATTTGATCTCCGCCAGCGGACTGTCAGGACGATTCGTTCCGAAGACCGTGGCGTAACTGCTGGGCGCCACGTTGAACTGGCCGACCGGGACCTCGTGGGCCCACTGGGCGAACTGGCCGAGCGACGTGTCGCTCGGGCACTCGAACACGGGGGGACGCTGGGCGAGCGCCGTGGCGATCTCGGGATAGCGCGTATGCCAGCCGACGGCCGGGCTCCAGATTTCAACGTCCTTTACGTGCAAGAGATCGTAGAGCGACTGCTGCTCCAGGTTCGGCAGGATGAGCGCCAGCGCGCTCGCCCCGCTGCGGTCGCTCGACAGCGTGAAGCCGTCGCCGTTGGGGCACGTGACGCTCGCGGCGCTGCCGTCGTTGCCGCGCCGGGCGGCAGGAAACACTTTTCGCTGCGATTCGTAGTTCAACAGCCCAAGCGCGATCTGCCGCAGGTTGTTGCCGCACTGCATCCGGCGAGCCGCTTCGCGCGCCGCCTGCACGGCCGGCAAGAGCAGCGCCACCAACACGCCGATGATCGCGATGACCACCAACAGTTCCACGAGGGTGAATCCCCGCGCCGCGGGGCGCGCCGCTTGCCTTCCGATCGTTTTGATCATCATATCTCGCATCTTCCGTGGTTCCGCGGGACGACGCCCGGCGGTGTCAGTGGAGAGCCCCCGTCGTTATCCTTCGTCGTCGGCCCGCCCGCGGCAAGCGACGCAAATCCAGGACGCGTCTCGCGGACGCACGAGTCGCCCGCGAGACGGCCTGGCAATGATCTTCGGGTCGTCGACGCTCAAAAACTCAAGCGACGGCAACCAACCTCGTTAGGCCGTCCGCCGCCGCCGCGCGGCGACGAGGCCCATCAGGGCGACGCCGGCCAGCACGACCGTCGCCGGCTCGGGAACGATCCGCAGGTTGTCCATGTTCCCGCGGACGCCGGCCGCCCGAATGTCGGCGTAAAACCCGATGGCGTTGCCGATGTTGGCGTTGCTCAACGCCGAGCGGGTCGACAGGACGTTACGGACGCCTGCCTCGTAGTAACCCAACTCGAACGCGTCGGCTGCCGTTCGCTTGATGAACAGCGTGTCGACCGCAGGCGAGCCGCCGCCGGCCAGCGACAATTCAGTCGTCCCGTTGAAACCGCGGGAGAAGAGCTGTCCGTTGTTCCGCACGTAAATGTTTACGTAATCTGCGCGAACGTCCGGGGTCGGGTGTCCGGCGCCGACGTACAGCCCGATGTCCTGCGAACCGTTGTTTCCGCCAAGGTAATCGGCCCGCAACTCTTCGCCGACTTGCAGCGTTGCGTCAGTGCGAGTCAGCGCGTACTGCTCGATTGCGTTGTAGGTCGTCGTGCTGAACTCCAACGAACCGCCGGTGATCTGCCACTGGCCGACGTTGTCGCTCGCGGCGGGAGTCGCCTTGAGAATCCGCGTCGCCGTGTACGGGGCCAGCGTCCCGCTGAAATCGTCGATCAGCCCGATGGGACCGGCCAGCGACGCCGAGGCGCCGAGGACCGCACCCGCGAGGGCCGCAGCCAAAGATGTCAATCGCGTTGTGAACTTCATGAGTTCCACCTCCAAAAAAAACCAAGAGAAGTCAAACCGAGAAAAAAAACGCTACGTGTCGTGCCGCCCCAAAGATGGCCAAGTCTCTGTCGTGTTCGTCCTTCGCATCCTGCAACTCATTGCTTGCCGCGACGGGCGCTCGCGAGCAGTCCGCCCAGGCACAGGGCAGCCAACAACAGCGAAGCCGGCTCGGGAACGGCCCCGAGGTTCGGCGTGCTCGGGTTGCCGGCGCCGTAGTTCGCCTGCCAGTCGGCCAGATTGCCGACCCCGTTGTTCCGCTGCCAAGCGAGGAAGTCGCTCCCGTCGACGAACCCGCTGTCGTTGAAGTCCCCGGCCAAGCCGCTGGCGACGACGCTCACGTCGCCGCTGGCGACGAACGCCGAGGTGTCCCACGCCAACCCGCCGGCCAGCGCCGGCAGGTTGAAGTTGAGGCTCGACGCGGTGATTCCCCCCGTCGCATCGACGAGCGAAAAGATCGATCCTTCGGCCGGCATAAAGCCGTCGAGCAGGTTCACCGCGACGGTCGCCCCCGAGGCGAACGTCGCCGCGCCAGTGACGTCGAGCGAGGTGTAACCCAAACTCGACAGATCGAACTCGAGCGTCCCCGTCGCCGCGACCGACAGATCCCCGGCGACGGTCGTCACGTGGCTGGCGCTGCCGCTGGAGATCGACAGGTTGTCCAGACTGCCGCGGAGGCCGACCCCGCGGACGTCGCTGTAGAGCCCGATCGAGTTGCCGATGCCCGCCGCGTTGCCGTTCTCGATCACGCGCGTGGCCAACACGACGCGAGCGCCGTTCTCGTAGTAACCGGCCTGGAACGTATCGGCCGAAGTCCGGGTGATGAAGATCGAATCAATGTCGGCCGGCGTGGCGCCCCCGGCCAGGCCGAACTCGGTCGTGCCGTTGAAGCCGCGGGTGAAAACCTGCCCGTTGTTGCGAACGTACATCGCCACGTAGTTGGCCCGCACGTCCGCAGTCGGATGTCCGGCGCCGACGTACAAGCCGATGTCTTGCGTGTCGAGATGATTCGGTTCGTACGCGGCCCGCAGTTCCTGGCCGATCCCCAGCGTGTGATCGGTGCGAGTCAGCGCGGTCTGCTCGATGCCGTCGTACGCGGTCGTGTTGATCCGCACGGCCCCGTTGTTGATTTCCCACGTATAGGTATTGCTCCCGCCGCCGTTGGCGTCGAGGATGCGCGTGCTGGTGTACGCGGACAGGTTCGTCGAGAAGTCGTCGACGAAGCTGACCGCCAGATTGTTTTTCACAGCCAGCGTGCCGTTGACGACCATGTTGCCGCTGGTCATGGTGGCCGCTTCCAATCGGGCGCCGCCGGCCACGGTGGTCGAGCCGGCGTAATTGTTGCCCGTGTTGAACAGCTTGACCGTGCCGTTGTTGACGTTCACGGCGCCGTAGCCGGTGATCCCGCCCGTGCCGGTCAGCGTGTAGGTGCTGCCGACGCCGCCGCTGAACGTCGTCGAGCCGGGGGTGACCCGCGTGTTGACCGTGACGTTCTTCACGCCGCCGGCGCCGAAGGTCGTTTGATCGAGATCGCGGAACTGCGGTCCCCCGGTCCAGTTCGAGCTGACGTTGACGTCCCAGGTTTGATTGCCGGCCGTGCCGTTCCAGGTGAGCGCTCCCGCGCTCCCCGAGACGACCAGATTGACCTGCCCGGCCGTGGCCCCGCTGGTCGACAGCGTCTGCCGCGGGTTGAGCACGGCGCCCAGGTTGTCGAACACCTGCGGGGTGAAACCGCTGGCGTCGGTGGCGCCGCCGGCGTGCGAGATCAGCCGGTAATTGCCCGTGGCGAGCGTCCCCTCGACGGCCCGCACGTTGACCGCCATAGGCGAGGCGCCGCTGGTGGTCAGGGCGCCGCTGATCGAGACCAGGTCGTTCTCGGTCCCCCCGACCGCGGTCGTGTTGCCAAGCTCGTAGTTGAGCGCCCCGCCGGGGCCGACGTTGGTCAGCGACGCGGCGCCGACGATCGACAGCGTGCCGACACCGTTGTCGCCGGGGGTGAGGACGTTGTCGGAGTAGATCGCCACGGTCTTGCCGGTGGCCAACACCGTGCCGGCGCCAGTGAGCGTCTGGCCGATCTGCAGGTCGTACGACCCGAAGTGATCGACGTCGAGCACCGCGCCCGCCCGAACGGCGATCGTGCCGCTCTTCAGTTCGCCGTTGTTGGCGCCGTCGGAAATCACCTCCAGCGTGCCCGCCTCGACCGTCGTCGTGCCAAGCCAGAAGTCGTCGTTGCTGTTGGTGCCGGTGCGAATGGTCAGCGTGCCGGAGCCGCGCTTGATCACGTTGACGTTGTTGTTGGCGTTGACCGGCCCCGGGGTCGGGACCCCGTTGTCGCCGGTGGCCAGATCGACGATCTTAGCGCCGACGGGGATGTTCACGTTGCCGGCCCCGTCGAACACGAAGTTGCGCACTCCGGCATCGGGCGCCGACATCGTCCCGGCCAGGGTCAACGTCCCCGAGGTCGAGACGATGTTGTAGTTCGATCCGCCCACGTCTCCCTTGATGTTGCCGGCCCAACTGTTGGCGCCGGCGCTGGTCAGGTGGGGCGCGTTCAGCGCCGCGAGCTCGCGGGCGTTCAGCACGAGAACCTCGTTGCCGACGGCGATGCCGCCGCTGAGGGCGATCTTGCCGGTCGTTTCGTTGCCCGTCACCACGGTCCGCGAAGCGGCCGTGCCGTCCGAGGCGCCCAGCGTGCCGGCGCCGCTGAGGGCGAGCGTCCCTCCCGCGACGGTCGTGACGCCCGCGTAGGTCTTGGCGGTGGCGAACGTGACGGTTTCGGTGGTCAGCGTCGAGTCAAGTTGCACGTCGCCGGCGCCCGAGATCGAGTTGGCGAACGCGCCGTTGTAGCCCGCCCCGCTCGCGGCCGCATCGCCCGAGAAGTACAGGGCCGCGCCGGACTGTACGGTGACGTCGCCGTCGACGGCGCCGACGGTGCGCAGTCGCAGCGTTCCTCCCTGCACGTCGGTCGTCCCGGTGTAGGTGTTGTTGGCGCTGAGATAGACGTTGCCGCCGCCCGCCTTGACGAGCCCGGCCGTCCCGGCGATCACCGCCGAGATTTCATGCGTCCCCGCGATGCCGTTGATCGTGCGGGCGCCGGTGAGCGTGAGCGTCGAGGGTCCGGCCAAGTTGTAACTTGCCCCCGCGTTGCTGAACTGGACCTCGGCCAACGACGCCGGGGCATTGAGCGTGACCGTCGCCGGCGAGTTGGGGGCGGTCAGCACGCTGCCGAACTGCACGGTCGAGCCCGCGAGCGGGGCCCCCATCGTCCAGTTCCCGGCCGTGCCGAACACGCCCCCGCCGTTGACGTTCCACTGGTTCACCACCGGGCCGGTAATCAACTCGGTCAGCAGGAAGTTGTCGAACGTCACCGGAACGAGAGCCGTGTTGTCGTACGACAGGCCGACGTAGTTGATCGCCGTGATCGGCTGTGCGATCGTCACCGGCAGCCCGGTCGAGGTGACCGAGACGCCGTTCAGAAAGAAGTCGGCCGTAAAGCTGGTTCCCGCGCCGGTCGTATCGAGCACGATCTTCAGTTGATTCGTCGCCGCGTTGTTGAACGTCACGTCGTTGTCGGCGATCGGGTTGGCCGTGTTGGCGCCGCCGAACAGTTGAATGTCCTGCGTCGGGTCCGTGGCGTGATCGCGATACAGCATCCAGGCGTAACCGTTGCCGTTGGCGAAGCGGTCGTTCGTAAAGTTGGTCCCGGGACTGGTCAGCGGCGTCCCCTTGAAACCCAGCGCAATCCACTGGGTCGACGGGTTGTTGACGTCCATGGTCAGCGTGTAGGTGGCGTTCACCTGCGGCGTGAACGGCAGGATCGCCGAGCCTTCGTCGGCGAGACTGATCGTGCCGTTGGCCAGAAACGCGGAGTTGGCCGACCACGCGATCGAGCCGGTCTGCAACGTGCCGCCTTGGACGAGCACGCCGTTGAGCGGCACAGCCCCGCCGCCGAACGAATCTGTATAGAGCGTGGTTTGAGCCTCGACGCGCGCCGCCATCGTCAACGAAGCGGTCAATGCGAACAAACGCAGCAAGTTCCGGGTTGCGTTCACAGGATGCATCCTTAAAAGTCGCACGAAGGGGAGGAGTCGGGAGAACCGAGGCGGCGCCGATTGCCCCGCGCGCGAGCGCCCCTGCCCCCGGGCCTCGCACGTCGACGCCGCTAACTTCACTGTAATTACGAAACGAAAAACGAGCCAAGGAATCAGCGCACGGCATGCCGCAACTGCGAAGAGCGAACCTTCAGCGAGGAGAGCGCGCACGCTCCCTGTTTCGCCGTCGGCGGCTTTGCATGCCGTGGACGACCTGAGCAGCTGCCCCGCAAGCTCGTCGCATGGCGACGAACCTGGCTGCTCAGATCACGTCGTCGCGATCGGGTTCAACGGACAAGGGGACGCCGAACGCCTGCCACTCCACGCGAATCGCCATGGGATTGGGAGTCGGCTCGGCCGCCTTCATGTTGTTGGGATCGGTCTGGTATATGCCGTTCCACACGTCGATCTCGATCACGTTCTTCCCGGGGACGAAACCGCTGGCGATCTCGGCCCGACGAAAGCGATGAAACTCTTGCAGGAATTCGTTGTCGCGCCACGGGTCCAAATCGACCGGAGCGCCGTTGATCCGCACTTCGGCGACGCCGTTGTCCGCTAATACGTCGGCCAGGATCCGCACCGTCGACAGGTCGTACCCTGACAGATCAAACTCCGTCTGAAAGGTGTACGAAGCGTTCGGCAGACAGCCTGGGCGAAGATCCTTGGCGACCGACATCCACTGCGAAACCAGCGGGTGATTCGACAAGTACCGTTCGTCCGGTTCGCAAACGACCGCGTACTGCGGCCCCTGATAGCCGGCGCCCTCGGCCCCGCCGATGATCCGCCAGAACGGATCCTCGTCCCCCACGCGCAAGCCGCGACCCGAGTTGTGGATCACCAGCGGCCGGTAAGGACGGAAATCGCCGAAGCGGAGCACGAACTGGTCTTTGTCGGCCGGCAGCCGGGTGGTCTTCATCGCCACGGGATCGACCCGGACGGCTTGCCCCTCGCCCAGCAAGAAGCTGGTTCGCGAGACGTCGACGGCGGCAAGCGGCTCGATCCGCAAACCGCCGTCGAGGGCGTGGGCCTCGGCGTTTCCCCCGGCGTCGACCGACACGGCGAACTGCTGCCCCAGGTCGACGACGTTCAGCGACTTGGTCTCGACGGAGAATTGCGTGGCCCAATCGGCGGTCCGCGCCGAGAGTTTTCCCTCGCGCAGCTCGACGCAATCGGTCGATTTGAACAACAGATCGCAGGGGCCCTCGACCAGCAGTTCGGCGCCGTCGGGGGTGCTCATCTTCAAGAGCCCCGACTTCAGCCGCAGCCGGGCGTTGACGCGCAACTGGTCCCCCGGTTCGAACGCCGCCCCCAGCCAGACGGCGTGCTGCGTCGAAACCAGGCTGGCGACGATCGTCGGCTTGCGCAGTCCGAATTGAGCGGCTTGCTCGCCCCCGATGCGCGTCCAGCCGAGCAGCACGGCAACGCTGGCCGCGAGGGCGAAAAACCCCCACAACCCTTTGCGAGCGCCCTTGGCCGGGCGCTCGACCGCGTGGGGGCTCGGCGTTTGCGGAGGATGAAGCGCCTGCGCGGCGACGGCGTCCAAGGCCCGGCGCTCGGCGCCTTCGGCGGAGGCCAGATACTGCAATTCGGCGTGCAGTCGGCAATAGTCGAGATAATAGTCCCGCTCTTCGGCGTTGGCTTCCAGCCGCGCCGAAAGCGCCTGCATCGCGTCCTCGTCGGTCGAATCCTCGACGACTCGGGCGATCAATTGATGAAACCGTTCATCCATGGAGAAATTCCAATTCCCGGGAAGCAGGCCGGCAGGCAGTGGCGGCGGAGGTCGTTAGGACAAACTCGAAGCGGGGCGATCGCCGGCGGCGAGGGTTCGTTTCACGCATTCCAACAGGTTCCGGCGAATTCGATGAAGCGCCGCGTACAGCGCGTTGGCCGAGCGTCCCTGCTGCTGGGCGACCTCCTTGATCGGCAAGCCCGCTCCGTAGCAGCGAAACACCAACGACCGGTCGGCGTCCGAGAGCTTCGCAAGGCATCCCTTGAGGGCCTCGAGCCGCGTTTCGGAATCGCCGTCCTCGGTCGCGACGCTCGCGCTGTACAAATCGTCGATCGCCGCGGAGGTCAACCGCTGTCGCTCGCGGCGGCGACTCCGCACGAAGTTCGCCGCGTTGTACCGCGCCACCTTGAGCGCCCACGAGGCGAAGTCGGTGCCCGGCTGAAACTCGTCGAACTTCTCCCACAAGAGCGCCGCGGTCTGCTGGAACAGGTCTTCCGTGTCGGTCGTGTTGAGCACGATCGCGTAGATCAGCCCGTAGACGCGGCTTCGGCTGCGCTGCAGAAGCTCGCTGAACTCAAGGACGGGATCGTCGGAGGACATGGCCAGAATCGACCCGGAAGCGGGGTTTCGCCCGCTCCCCAGGGGAAATGTTCGGACAAGGGGAATTCTTAGGGCCCAAGTGCAGAGAAAACCCTGCAAATCGCTCGAACTCGCGTAATTTACGAACGAGCGGGTATGGGACGGGATATGTCCGCGCTGGCGGAAAACTTACGGACATTCTGAAAAAAACTCGAATTCGCCCCCAATTCGCCCGCGGCTTGGACCTCTCCGCAATCCGGTCCGGAGGCCGTGGGCCGTCGGCGCTCCGGCTGGGGAAATTAGCGATCCCTAGTCGAACAGCAGGCAATCGACGACCCGTTGGAGGGACGCGTCCCCCCCGTCGATCCCGGAGCGGTTCAGCAGGATGACGACCGCCGCTTGCCGGTCGGGAAATCGCTGCAACATCAGCGAAAAGCCCCGCGTGCTGCCGGCGTGCATCGTGCGCCGCTGGCCGCGGTGCTCGCCCAGGAACCAGCCGTAGCCGTAGTGATCCTCGCCCCGATCGGTGCGGACATGGGGCGCGAACATGGCCCGGGCGGACGCTTCGCTGAGCAGAGCTCCTTGGTCAAGCGCCACTAGCCACCGCGCCAGGTCGTCGAGCGAGCTGTACACGCCGCCGTCGCCACGGACGGCGCTGGTGACGCTCTGGTCGGCGAGGAGCCAGCCGTCGGCCTCGCCCGGTTCGTGGCCGTACGCCCGTTCGGCGACCTCGTTCATCCCCGCGACGTAGAGCACGGAGCGCCGCATGCCGACGGGGTCGAAGACCTCGGCTCGCAAGAAATCGTGCAGGGGCTGCCGGGCCGCGGCCTCGACAATCAACCCGAGCAGCGCGTAGCCGGAGTTCGAGTAGGCGAACTTGGTCCCCGGCTCGAACAGCGGCTCGCGCGCCGCGCGAAGGATCGCCAGCACGTTGAGATCCGTCAGTTGCAGCGTCGTCCCCGCGGGGATCAGGCCCTCGTAATCGGGAAGCCCCGACGTGTGGGTCAGCAAGTGATGCACCGTGATCCGGCGCCAGAAGTCGGGATGCTCGGAGAAGTACTCGTCAAGCGTGTCGTCGAGTCGCACCTGGCCTTGATCGACCAACCGCAAGACGGCGGTCGCTGTGAAGTGCTTCGAGACCGACGCCAAGCGAAAGTTCGTCGTCGGCGTGCAGAGGTCGGCCGCATCGCACCGCCGCCGGCCCCAAGCGCGTTGAAACACGACGGCGCCGTCGTCGATCGCCGTCACCGCGGCGCCGACGTGGGGAGGAAGGAGCGATTCGACCTTCGCGGCAAGGCGGGCCTCGTCGGCCGCCGCAACGGAGGCCGCCAGGAACGTCGCGAACGTCAGCGCGATCAAGCGGACAATGCGCCGCAATCGGACGAACCGCTCGATGAGGATTCCGCGGGCTCGGTGCATCGCGCCAGCGTACGCGGGCCGACGCGAGAAAGAAACCCCGCGAGGGCCAGCACGACGAGCGCCGCGGCGGTCGGCTCGGGGACTGCGGCGAGGTTCGGCCCGGCGGCGCCCGGCGCGGCGAGACGTTGCCAAGCGAGGAAGTCGGCGCCGTCGACCAAACCGTCGCCCGTGGCGTCCCCGACGGACTGCGACGCCCCCTCGGCGCCGTAGTTGGTCTGCCAAATCGCCAAGTCGGCGCCGTCGACGACGCCGTCGGCGTCGAAGTCGGCGGGCGACGGCGGCGCCGCGTCGAATTGGACGTTGATCTCGTCCATGACGATCGTCCCCGTGAACGAGCCGCCGGCGAGAAAGAAGCCCAACTGGTTGAAGTTCCAGTTGCTGGCCGCAGGGGTCGGGTCGACGACCGTCCCCAGGTGCGAGTAGACGCCGTTCGGAACGCCCGCGGCGTCGACCGAGACGGTCGACCAATCGATCTGCAGCCCCGAATCGACCCTCGTGTAGCCGAGCGTCAGCGCGTAGCGGCCGGCGGGCATGTTCTGGTTGCCCGCGGCGTCGTCATAGGTCCCGGTCGCGGAGCCTCCGCGGCTGAGGAGCGCCACGCCCGAGTTGGGGCTGACGATCGACCACCACTGTCCGACTCCGCCCCCGTTGGGGCCTTTCTCCAGCGGGCCTTGGGGCGAACTCTCGACCGCGTTTCCGACGAGGTACCCGTGCCACGGGGTCCCCCCGGGGACGTTGCCGGGGATCGTTCCCCCCGCGTCGTCGAACATGCCGTAGCGGAACTGCGTCGAGGCCATCGTCAACGGCGTGTCGAGCACGGCCGTCATCGTCAGCTTGTCGCCGACGGCGTCGAGCGCATACCCGGCGCCGTCCGGCCCGAAGGCCGCTTGCGTCACCGCGGACGACGTCGAGCCGGTGACGCTGAACTTGGCGCCCCCCGTGTCGTACAGCCCTGTGCCGACGACCTGCGTCCAAGGTCCGGTCGTCGCGGGAGCGGGGGCCGGGGCGTTGGCGATCGTGTTGTTGATCCAACTGGAAAACGACGCGACGCGGGTATGGTTGGAAAACCCTCCCCAGGAGGCGCCCCCCGTGCCGGCGGTGCTGGTTGCGGTGAGACCGACCAGCCGCCAGTCGCTCAAGGAACTGGAAGCGTCGGGGGCGCCGCTGCCGTAGTAACCCCACATCGGCCCGCCGCTGTCGCCGGGGCCGGCGATACCCTCGAGCAGATTGTTCGTCGCGAGCGACGATTCGCCGTCGGCGATGATCCGCAACTGGCCGCCCGTGACGTAGGGAATGTTGTACGCCCGGTGGAACGACGCCGACCCGTTGGCGGTTCCCGCGACGTTGCTGGTGCTGATGATCCCCCAGTAGCCGTACCCCCCGACATGGACGTAGCGGCCGGTTTCGTTGAAGCTCGTGTTGACGGTCCCCGTGGCGTCGAGCGCTCCGTTGACTCCCCCGCGCAGCCGCACGAGCGCCATCTCCGAACTGCCGTCGGGAGTGAGGACCTGATCGGCGTAGTAGCGAATTCCGCCGACGTTGAGATAGATCTGGTCGGCGGCGGCGATCTGGCTGTAATTGCCGCCGTTCTGCACGACGTGCCGGACGGTGATCGCCCACTCCGAGTTGAGCAGCGTCGCCGTGCCGCGGGAGCCGTTCGATTGGTTCTGGATGACGTGCGTGTTGACGAACCAGTCGGGCCGATCGGTCAGACCGTCGGCCGAGGCGACGCCCCGCGCGGGGTCGTTGTTCCAGTAAATCGCGCGAGCCGACGGCGCACCGAGGGCCCCGGCCACGACGAACAAAACCAAAGATCGCAATAAGCGACGCATCATCAGCCGACACCAAGCAAGGCGAGACGCCGGGTCCAAGACCCCGGCGCAGGGCGCCGCCGCGGTCGTCCGGAAACCACGGCGAACAAGGAGGGACGCCGCGCGGGGGGGTGCGCGGCAGGCGAACCTCCAGTCTAGCCTGATCGGGTCGAACGTGGCAACAAGTTGGCGGCGACGAGCGGAGGCCGCGGGCCTCCGGCCTAGGGGGTGTTCTTGACCGCTGGTCTCTCTCCGCGTGATTCAAAAAGTTGGGATCCCAACGTTCGGACGAATCGGTCGTCTGGAGCGTATTGCCGCGGTGGCGGAAGTGACGTCAGCACGAGCGATGCGCGGTCGACGGGTCGGCGCGCCGCGTCTGCGAAGCTCTGCGGTCGGCTGGCGTGCGAGGTCCCCGGGAGTCGCCGACGCGCGCGCCGACGAATGATTTCAACCTCGCTCGACCGTCGCCGCATGAGTCGCCGCGGCTGCAAGCGCCGCTGGGCCGTCGTCGAACGGAGGGAATTATCTCAAAGCGCGCGGCCAAAAGCGAGAAACGATTTTTGGGCCACGTAAGGCGGGGACGGCGACGGGCGATCGCGCTGGCCGCTCAACACTCGAGCCCCAGATACGCGTGCGCGTTGCCGTAGCAGATGCCGCGGATGAAGGGTTCCAGCAGGTCGTCGCTGTCGGGGATGACGCCCCGCTCGACGTCGCCGCCGACGAGATCGCACAGACAGCGGCGGAAGTATTCGTGCCGTGGGTACGAGAGGAACGACCGCGAGTCGGTCAACATGCCGATGAACCGAGCGAGGAGTCCCTGATTGGCCAAGTCGATCATCTGCTGGGTCATGCCGTCCCATTGGTCGAGGAACCACCAGCCGCTGCCCCACTGGATTTTGCCGGCGATCTCGCCCGACTGGAAGTTGCCGATCATCGTGGCGAAGACCGCGTTGTCGGCCGGGTTGAGGTTGTAGAGGATCGTCTTGGGAAGCGCGCCGGCTTGTTCGAGCCGATCGAGATAGGTCGCCAGCGCGCGGGCTTGGGGGACGTCGGCGATCGAGTCGCCCCCCACGTCGCGTCCCAGCGTGCTCATCAGCCGCGAGTTGTTGTTCCGCAGGGCGCCAAGGTGGAGTTGTTTGGTCCACCCCCGTTCGGCGTCGAGCACGCCGAAGAAGTGCATCAGATGGCTGGCGAAGCGCTCGTGCTCGTCGGGGGTCGCGGCGACTCCGCGGCGCGCCTTGTCGAACACGGCGGCCGCCTCGGCGTCGGTGCAGGGGGCGGCGAAGCAGCGCTCGATGCCGTGATCCGAAAGCCGGCAACCCTGCTCGTGGAAGAAGTCGTGCCGGCGGCGCAACGCATTGAGCAGTGCGTCGAGCGAACCGATCGAAACGTCGGCGGCCGCTTCGAGCCGGGCCAGCCAGGCGTTGAACTCCTCGGGCGCGTCGACCGCCAGTGCGCGGTCGGGGCGGAACGTGGGATAGACGCGGGTCGGCAGGTCGCTCGCGGCGATCGTTTTGTGATGTTCGAGATCGTCGGCCGGGTCGTCGGTCGAGCAGACGGCGCGGACCTGGAACGTGCGGAAGATCCCACGGGGGGTGAGATCGTCGGTCGCGAGCCGCTCGTTGGCCGCGGCCCAGATCCGGGGAGCGGACTCCTCGTTGAGCAGTTCCGTGACGCCGAAATAACGGACCAGCTCCAGGTGGGTCCAATGATACAGCGGGTTGCGGATCGTCTGGGGGGTGGTGCGGGCCCAGGCGAGGAACTTCTCGTACGGCGGGGCGTCGCCGGTGCAGAACCGCTCGGGGACGCCGGCGGCGCGCATGGCGCGCCACTTGTAGTGATCGCCCCCCAGCCAGATCTCGGCGAGGTCGCGGAAGCGGCGGTTGCCGGCGATCTCGGCCGGAGGGAGGTGGGTGTGATAGTCGAGGATCGGCTCGCCTGCGGCGTAGTCGTGATAAAGCCGGCGAGCCGTCTTGGTTTGCAGCAGGAAGTCGTCGTGAATGAACGGCATGGGAAGTTTCCGCCTGAAGTGGGAAGGTCGCTCGGCAGGTCGTTCTCGTGATGATACCGCCGGCCGCGGCGCGCCGCGAACGGGGAGTTACTCGATCGCTCCGGCGACAGTGGGGAGCCAGATCGACAACGCGGGCCAGTACGTGGTCAGCATCAGCGCGACGAACATGGCGAGGAAGAACGGGATCATCGGCCGGGTCACCTCGGCGATGGTCGTCTTGCCGACGCCGCAGCCGACGAACAGGCAGGTTCCCACCGGGGGGGTGCACAGGCCGATGCAAAGGTTGACGATCATCATGATGCCGAACTGAACCGGGTGCATTCCCAGCTTGGTGACGACTGGCAGAAAGATCGGGGTGAAGATCAGCACGGCGGGGGTCATGTCCATCACCGCGCCGACGGCCAACAGCAGGATGTTGACCAGCATGAGGATCACCAGCGGATTGTCCGACAGCGACAACAGAGCGGCGCTGATCGCTTGCGGGATCTGCTCGCTGGCCAGCACCCAGGCGAGCGCCTGGCTGGTGGCGATGAGCAAGAAGATGACCGCCGTGGTGATGCCGGTTCGCAGCAGGAGCGCGGGAAGCTGAGCGAGCTTGATCTCGCGGTAGAAGACGACCGCCAACAGAAAGGCGTACAGGACGGTGATCGCCGCGGCCTCGGTGGGACTGAAGACGCCTCCCAGGATGCCCCCCAGGACGATGACGATCAGCAGCATGCTGGGCAAGGCGCCGAGCCCGGTCGCGACGACTCGGCCCCAAGCGAAGGGAGCGACCGTGCCGACCTGCTGGCCGCGGAACATCAGCGCACAGGCGGCCATGATCGCCAATCCGACGGCGATCCCCGGCAGCACGCCGGCGAGAAACATGGCGGCGACCGACACGTTCCCCGTAACGACCGCGTAGACGATCATGATGTTGCTGGGGGGGATCACCAATCCCGTGGTCGAAGCGGACGTCGTGAGGGCGACGGCGAAGCGACGGTCGTAGCCGTTGCGGGTCATCTCGGGGATCATGATGCCGCCGATCGAGGAGAGGGCGGCGGTGGCCGAGCCCGAGATGGCGCCGAACATCATGCAGGTGATCGTCGTGATGTAGGCGAGCCCTCCCTTGAACTGCCCGGCCACGGCGGTGGCGAAGTCGACGAGCCGCCGGGCCATCCCCCCTTCGCCCATCAGCAGCCCGGCGAGGACGAAGAACGGAATCGCCAAGAGCGGAAAGCTGGCGACGCCGGTCGTCATCCGTTGGGCCATCATGTAGCAGGCCGGCAGCGTCCCCAGCGAGAGCAGCGCCAACAGCGCGCACACCCCCAGCGCGATCGCGATCGGGGCGTTGGACGCCACGATGACGACGAAAGCGACGACGAGAATGAGGACTTGCTCGTCCATGCGGGGCGGTTGGGCGGCGTCAGGGTGCGGGATCGGCGGCGTCAGGCATCAGCCGTTGGCGGATTTTGACGAGGCCGAACAGAACGAAAAAGACGCCGCTAATCGGGGCGGCGAGATAGACGTAGCCCATCGGCAGTTGCAGCGCGGGGGTAAGCTGCCCCGTGCCGAGCGTCTCGGCCGTCAGGACGTAGCCGCCGTACACCATGGCCGCGGCGGCAAAAGCGATGACGGTCAGTTCGACGACGACCCCCAACGCGCGGCCGGCGCCGGGGTCGAGCCGCGAGGCGACGTAGTCGAACCCCAGATGCTCGCCGCGGCTGTACGCCACCGCGGCGCCAAGCATGGCGACCCACATCAACAGCAGCCGCGCGGCCTCCTCGGTCCAGCGGCTGGGATCGCTCAGGCAGTAGCGAGCCGCCACACCCCACAACACGACCAGCACCAGCACGGCCACCGCGACGACGACGGCCCCTTCGAGGATCCGCTCGGCCAGCCGGACGAGTCGCTCAAACTGCTCCCAGGCGCGACGCATCCTACGGAACCTCCTTGATCCGGCGGATGAGATCGCCCAGGGGCGTTCCGTCGTACTTGACCAGCATCGGGGCGGCCTTCGCGGCGAACGCGGCCTGATCGGGGCGGTGGATCGCGACCCCCTTTTCGACCACCGCGGCCAGGACCTCCTCGGTCTGCTCGCGCCAGATCTGGCGTTGGTAGTCGGCCGATTCGTCGGCGGCCTCCTGCAGCCAGGCCTGCATCGGAGGGGGAAGCTGGTCCCAGACCCGGGGGCTGATCATCAGGATGTCGGGGACCCGGGTGTGCTCGTCGAGCGAGTAGTGCTTGCAGACCTCGAAGTGCCGGTTGCTGTAAAAGCTGGGGGGGTTGTTCTCGGCCCCGACGACCATCTTCTGCTGCAGGGCCGTGTACAGCTCGCCAAAGCTGATCGGCGTGGGCGACCCCCCGAGGGCCTCGACCATTTCCATCGAGGTGGGGCTCTCCTGAACGCGGATCTTGAGCCCCTTGAGGTCGTCGGGCTTGAGGATCGGCTTGTCGACGGTGTAGAAGCTGCGCGCCCCCGCGTCGTAGTAACAGAGCCCGCGGAGCCCCGCCGACTCTCCCTTCAGGAGCAACTCGCGACCGATCGGGCCGTCGAGCACGTCCCAGTTGTGCTGCTCGCTGCGGAACAGATAGGGCATGCCGAAGACGGCGAACTCGGGGATGAAGCTCTCCAGCGGGGCGGCCGAGACCTTGGTCATCGCCAGGGCGCCGTGCTGGACCTGTTCGAGGCACTCGGTCTCGGAGCCGAGTTGGCCGTTGGGGATGATTTCGATCTGCAGGGCGCCGGCGGATTTCTCGGCGACCCGTTGGGCGAAGACTTCCATCGCCAGATGGACGGGATGCTGCTGGTCGAGCCCGTGAGCCAGCTTGAGCACGACATGCCCCGCGCCCCCTGCCGCGCCGGGCGTGTTGAGGCCGCGGACGAACCACGTGAATCCGACCGTGGCGAGCAGGACGCCGGCCAGCGCGCCGGCGATGAAGTATGAGGGGCCTTTGGAAATCACGCAGCTCCCCGCACCAGCAGGAGTTCGACAAGAGGCCGCCCGGGCGCCGAGGGCCGGGCCCAGCCGTTCTCCCCAGTGTCGTCACCGGGCGGGTGGGTGCAAGTGGCTAGCGATTACCGGGTTATGTCGAATTCACGCAAGGGGATGTGCGGCGACGGGCGGTTGGAACCGCAGAACCGCCGCCCCCCGGCGTGACGCGCGTTGCTCGGCGGCGTCAATTTCCGTCAGGCGGCTGGCTCGCGCGGCAAACTCGGCCCATCTTGGAAGCTTCGCGGCACGAGGGGCGACGGAATCGTCGCGAGGCCGGTTGCGGCGGCGGGCGCGTTGCGATCACAATTGCACCGCCGGCTGCGG
Source organism: Pirellulales bacterium (assembly GCA_019636345.1). Classification (NCBI taxonomy): domain Bacteria; kingdom Pseudomonadati; phylum Planctomycetota; class Planctomycetia; order Pirellulales; species Pirellulales bacterium. The sequence continues at coordinate 382,263 of JAHBXQ010000005.1, forward strand.
GCGCCAGGCCTTTTCCCGCGCCGCCGCTTGTCCCGAACCGCTGCTGTTCTTGAATTCTCGACCCCGCATTCGCGAGACGCGCCCATGGCGACCGGTCACGACCATCACTCCGGCAGTTCGCTCGTCGACCGGCTCGACGCCCTGTACGAGTACGAACGCGAACCGGTCAGCCAAGACAAGCTGCACGGCTGGAAGACGTTCATCGCGATGTTCTCCAGCGAGCACATCGCGGGGACCGAGTTCGTGCTGGGGGTGCTGCTGGTCCAGCACGGGGTGACGGCGTTCGACGTGTTCGCCGGGCTGGCGCTGGGGAACCTGCTGGCCGTGCTGAGCTGGGCCCTGATGTGCGCCCCGATCGCCGTGCGCGAGCGGCTGACCGTGTACTGGCAGATCCGCAAGGTCGCGGGGCCGTACTTGACGGTCGTCTACTCGGGGCTGTTCGCCCTGGTGATGTGCCTGCTGGCCGGGGCGATGGTGAGCGTGTCGACCACGGCGGTCGCCAACACGCTGGGCGTCGACAGCCCCGACTACGCCGCCGGGGATCGCATCCCCAGCCCCGCGTGGATCGCGATCGCGATCGGCGTGGGCGCGGTCATCGCCGTGCTGGCCGTGCTGGGATTCGAGAAACTGGCCCACTTCGCCAAGGTCGTGGCGCCGTGGATGCCGTTCGTGTTTCTCGCCGGGGGGATCGCGTCGCTGCCGGCGCTGGGGGTGAGCAGCTTGTCCGACTTCTGGGAAGTCGCCAACGAGAAGATCTGGAACGGCAAGCCCGAAAAGGGGTACTCGCAGTACGGGTTTTGGTCATGCGTCGGGCTGGCGTGGTTGTGCAACGCTTGCCAGCACATCGGCATGGGGGACGTGACGATCTTTCGCTTCGCCAAGAAGTGGCAGATGGGGTTCGCCTCGGCGTTCGGCATGGCGTTGGGGCATTACATGGCGTGGATTTGCTCGGGGATCATGTGCGCGGCGTTCATGGTCACCCAGCGGGCCGCGGGGGTCGATGCGCCGAACCCCACGCCGGCGAACATCGCCATGCTGGGGGCCGGGTATGCAGGAATCGTGTGCGTGCTGCTGGCCGGGTGGACGACCGCCAACCCGACGCTGTATCGCGCGGGGCTGGCCTTTCAGGTGGCGACCCCCAACTGGCGCCGATGGATCGTCACCCTGATGGCCGGGGTGGTGATGATCTTCACCGCGTGCATCCCGGCGGTGATCGCCAATCTGGACCGGATCGTCGCCTACTACGGCCTGCTGTTCATGCCATTGGGGGCGTTTATCTTTATCGACTACTGGGTCTTTCCACGGCTGGGTCTTCAGCAAAACTACGCCGAGAAACGCCGCCTGCTGGCGAGCTGGCCGGCGGCCGTGGGATGGCTGGGGTCGTTCGGCATTTGCTTCCTGCTGTACGCCAAGGACAACATCGAGTCGTTCGCCGTGATGAAGAAATACATTCCCTCGTGGCTCGACGCGTATCGAGCCGACCTGTTCTCGCAAGTGCTGCCGGCGTGGATCATCGCCGTCACGCTGTACGCCCTCTGCAGCCTCATCCAGCAACAGTTCGCCTCCCCGGGCCGCGCCCCGTCCGCCGGCTGAAAGGACCATTGTCATGCACGCCCTGCTCAAGCTCGTCTCGTACGCCGGCCTCGCGCTGACGATCGTCCCCTCGGTGCTCGTCTATCGCGGCGCGATCGAGATGGACATGCACTACAAGATCATGATCGTCGGGATGCTGCTCTGGTTCGGCTCGGCGGTCGTGTGGATCAAGCAGGACAAGGCGCTGGAGTAGCGAGGTCGATTCTCTCGATGACGTGGTCGATTCTCTCCGAGAATCGACCGATCGGCGCTGATCGCCGACAGACGATGCGCTGCAGCCGTCGTCCCCAGGTCGATTTTCGGAGAAAATCGACCACGCGGGACCATCCGCCGCGTGGCGCCCCCCGCACTCGCGGCCTTGGTCGGTTATGCTGGAGCGATCGTCGCCTCGACCGCTCCGTGTGCCCTGGCCGCATGAATCCCGCGTCTCCCGCCCTGATCGATCAGCTCGCCGCCGCGGTGGGCGACCGCGCGCGGGTCCTCACCGAGCCAACCGATCTGGCGCCGTACGGCTTCGACGGCACCGCCGCCCTGCGGCAGCGGCCGGCGTGCGTCGTCTTTCCCCGCACGACCGACGAGGTCGCCCAGTGCCTGCGGGCCGCCCACGCTGCGGGGACCCCGGTCGTGACCCGCGGCTCGGGCACGGGGCTGAGCGGCGGCAGCGTCCCCGTGGCCGGGTGCGTCGTGCTGTGCACCGTCGAAATGAACCAGGTGTTCGAGCTCGACGAACGAAACCTCACGATCCGCGTCGAGCCGGGGGTGATCACCCAGACGGTCGATCAGCTCGCAGCCAAGGTCGGGCTGTTCTACCCCCCGGACCCGGGATCGCAAAAAATCTCGACCATCGGCGGCAACGTCGCCGAGAACTCGGGGGGGCTGCGCGGGCTGAAGTACGGCGTGACCCGCGATTACGTCATGGGGATGACCGTCGTCCTGGTCGACGGGCAAGTGCTGTGGCTGGGCAACAAGTGCGTCAAGGACGTCGCGGGGTACAACCTGCGGGACCTGTTCATCGGGTCCGAGGGGACGCTGGGGGTGATCACCCAGGTGCTGCTCAAGCTGCTGCCCCGACCGGCGGCGCGGCAGACGGCGCTCGCCACGTTTCGCACGATGGAAGCCGCGGCCGAGACCGTCTCGGCGATCATCGCGGCGAAGATCGTCCCTTGCACGCTCGAATTTCTCGACCAGCAGACGATCCGCTGCGTCGAGGAATTCAGCCGGGTCGGACTGCCGACCGACGCGGCGGCGCTGCTGTTGATGGAGTCGGACGGGGCCCCCGCGACCGTGGCCGAGGAGATCGCCGCGATGCAGGACATCGCCCGGCGACAGGGGGCGATCGCCGTCCAATCGGCCGACGACGAGGCCGAGGCGGACCGGCTGCGGCTGGCCCGGAGGAGCGCCTTCGCGGCCCTGGCCCGGGTGCGGCCCACGACGATCCTCGAGGACGTGACCGTCCCCCGCAGCGCCCTGGCCGAGATGGTCGCCTTCGTCGCCGCCACATGCGTCAAACACCGCGTGCAGGTCGGCACCTTCGGCCACATGGGCGACGGCAACCTGCATCCCACGTTCTTGACCGACGAACGCGACGCCGAGGAAATGCACCGGGTCGAACAGGCCCTTGAGGAGATCGTCGACAAGACCCTGGCCCTGGGGGGCACCGTGACCGGCGAACATGGCGTAGGGCTGGCGAAAAAACCGTTCCTCCGCCGGCAGTTGGGAGACGCCAGCTACGACCTGCTGCGGCAGATCAAGCGAACGCTCGACCCGCAGGGGCTGTTGAACCCGGGGAAGATCTTCGACTGATCGGCCCCGCAAACCACCACAATCCCCATGAGCGGCGGGCGCTAGCTAGCCCCCGGTGAACGACGCCACGGCAAACCACTCGTTGCAACCACGCGACAGGCAAGCCGTGCGTGCTTCACCGGCGGCTAGCGCCGTCCGCTCATGTTGGGACGATGGGCCGGTCCGACTCAATCCAAGCCCGCCGCGCATTACCGCGCCGCATGTCATGCGATGACTCCGCCTGAACCTAACCTGCTCAAGTCGCTTGATTACGCCGTGCTGCAGCAATGCATGCACTGCGGGATGTGTCTGCCGACGTGCCCCACGTACGACGCGACCCGTCGCGAGCGGCACAGCCCGCGGGGCCGAGTGGCGCTGATGCGCGACATTGCCGACGGAACGCTCCCCATGTCGCGGGCGTTCGGCGAGGAGATGTATTTCTGCCTGGGGTGCCTGGCGTGCCAAACGGCTTGCCCGGCGGGGGTCGATTACGTCGAGCTGTTCGAGACCGCCCGGACCGAGGTCGAGCGGCAGAAAATGCTCGACGCGCCGCGACGGCGGTTCTACCGCTGGCTGGCGCTGCGGCAATTGTTCATGCGGCCGCGGCTGCTGCACGCCGCGGGGCGACTGCTGTGGCTGTACCAGGCGAGCGGGCTCGAGCGGCTGGCCCGGGCCATCGGCCTGACACGGCTGCTGCCGCGGCATTTGCGCGACCTGGAGCCGAAATCGCCGCGGATTCGCCCCCCGTTTTCGATGGCTCGGATCACCGAGATCGAGCGACCGCAGGCCGACCCGCGCCGCCGCGTGGGGATGCTCACCGGCTGCATGCAGGACCTGATGCTCTCCGACGTCAATCGAGCGACCGTCGACGTCCTGCTGGCCAACGGCTGCGAGGTGCATACGCCCCGCTGGCAGCCCTGCTGCGGGTCCCTGCACGCTCACAACGGCGACCTCGAGGCGGCCCGCGAGCTGGCCCGACGGAATATTGACGCGTTCGACCTGAACGCGATGGACGCGATCGTCACCAACGCCGGGGGCTGCGGTTCGCACCTGCGGCGATACGGCCGCCTGCTGGCCGACGACCCGGCGTACGCTGAGCGAGCCCGTGCGTGGGACGCCAAAGTCCGCGACGTCCACGAGTGGCTGGTGGAGATTGACTTTCGCCCCCCGACGGCCGCGCCGTGGGAGACGCTCTCTGCGGGGGCAAGTCGCTCCCACGGTTGCCGGCCCTGCGCGGAGAGTGCGGCCTGCGAAGCGGTCCGCGTCACCTACGACGACTCCTGCCATCTATGCCACGGGCAGAAGGTCGTCTCGCAGCCGCGCCAGGTCTTGGGTGCGATCCCCGGGGTCGAGCTTGTGCCGCTCCCTGAGGCGGACTGGTGCTGCGGCTCGGCCGGGATTTACGGCATCACCCAACCGGAGCAGTCGGCGGCGCTGCTCACGCGGAAGCTCGACCATTTGGCGACGACCGGGGCCGCGGTGCTCGCCACCGCCAACCCGGGCTGCCAACTGCAACTCGCCCAAGGGGTCGCCGGCCGCCAGGACCTCGCCGCAATCAAACTGGTCCACCCCGTGCAACTGCTGGCCGCCGCCTACGCCCAAGAGCGAATCGCCAACAAGACATGAAACGAAACTGAGCGGCGGGCGCTAGCGCCCGGTGAACGACGCCACGGCATGCCAATCGTTTTGTCCACACGGCAGGCAAGCCGTGCGAGCGCTTCACCGGCGGCGAGCGTCGTCCGCTCAGGGGACGAAAAAGGCCCGGCGTTCTTGGGAGAACGCCGGGCCCGGGTATCACCTACTCAGGGAGCGAACTCCCCGGTAGTCGATGATCAATTCAACTTAGGCCATCCGACGACGGACAGCCGCCAGACCGAGCATGCTGATGCCAGCCAGAACGAAGGTGGCGGGCTCAGGGACCGGAATGGTGCCGGTCAAAGGCGCTCCGATGTCCGCTCCAGTTCCGTCCTTGAGCAAGACTTGGTAAGTAGCCGAGCCACCAGGAGTCAACATGATGTTGGCAAGGAACACAGGAGCCGAGATGTCGATGAGCTGACCAAGGGGACCGCCCTCAAACGTGAGGCCACCGGCTGTCTGGCTCGTATTCAACAACGTCCAGCCGAGACCACCCGACACATCCTCATCGGCCGGATCCAGATCAAGGAAGCGATTCCGGTAGGTAAAAGCCTGACCGGCAGGACGCGGAGCACCAGACGCATTACCCGAGTTGGGATTCAGGAACGTAGCAGGGGCGACAGGAGCCGCGGAAAAACCGAGTGCGGCAATGTTGTTCTCAACACCCTGAATGTACAGGGAGTAGATATCGCCATTCTGCTGGACAGAGATCGACGCAGCGTTCGCATTCGCCGCGATTGCTACGCAAGATACCGCAAAGATCGCAAAGAGTTTATTCATAGTAGTATTCACCAAGTATCGATTCGGGAGATTGAGAAAGCAGCACTAAAGCTGACACTAAAATCTGCCGGGAAACTAACTGTCCCGACAAGAGCCAATTCGAATGGCTAGAACTCTCTCAGTTTCATTAGCAGAAGGAAAACCTCTCCATACGCCAGTTTGATACCGAAAACCACCTGATGAACTACTTCCGACGAGAAGCGAAAGCGGCGCCAAGCAGACCCACGAGAACCAAGCCAACCGAGGCGGGCTCAGGTACGGCGCCAACGGCAGCCGAAGCGGCCGGGCTTGGCGAAGCTTGCAGGTAGTTGGCCGACAGGATCGCAAAGTCCGAGAGATTGACCTCGTTAACGCCGCCGACCGAGCTGTTAAAGTCGCCCTGATCCCAAGTCTTGCTCGCTGCAGGGTTGTTGTAGTTGGCCGACAGAATCGCGAAGTCGGACAGGTTTACCCGGCCATCGCGATTCGCATCGCCCGGCTTCAACCCATCGACCCCGACGGAGTCGCCACGGGTGACGACGGTCCCAAGGGTGCCGGCGATGGGGGTCGTGCCCGAGAAGACGTTCAGTTCCGTCACGGCGATCGACGGACGGGCGCCGGTCCACGAACCGCTGGCGATCAGCGAGCTGTTGTTCCAGGCCGAGGCGGTCGAGCCGTTGGTGAACAGGTCGTCAACCGCAACGTTGCCGTTGCCGCCGTTGCCGACGGTCAACTGACCGGCCGACGGGACCGGGGCGAGATCGCTGCCCGCGACCACTTCGGTCACGCCCGCGGCGATAAGCTGATAGCGAAACACGTCGTCGGTGTTGTTCCAGGCGGCGCTCGTCGAGGTGATTTGAGCGGCCGGAAGATCGACGCCCGTAACTCCCAGGGCACCGTTGATGTTGACCTTGATGCCGGCAACGCCTTCACCAGCGGTCGACTTGACCAACAACTGCCACGTGCCGCCGCCGGTGGCGTTGGCGGGATCGGTGTATCGCAGGTTGAGCTGCACGTTGACAGCCGCCAGCGCCGGCGAGGCCATAGCCGCCAGGGCCGCACACAGAGAGAAAATCACACCACGGTTCATTTTCATTGCTCCAATTCCCCGTCTCATTGTAGATAGATGATACCCGTTGAAAATCTGCGCTCGGTTGGGGGCAAACTGAGAGCTAGCCGTCGTTCCGCCGAGCTGCCCGCTGCGGTGCGATCCTGCGCGTCATGTTACGACTTCAGGGAGCGATCCTACAGACTGGGTAGCTTAGCGAGATTCCTGCTCCGTGGGGGCGGCGGAGAAAAGATTCTGCTCGATTCGGCAAGCGGACGAACCGACGCTTCCAACCATGAAGCTCCGGCTGCGTGACTCGTGTTAGGAGTTACTCCTGCACTTTGATTGGAAATGCTGGATTCGTCAACTCGCTTGTCGGCAGAAAAGCATCCCGCTGAACGACACTCTGGCCGCCATTCCAAGTGCCACTGTACCAAGGATTCGCGGGCTTGCAACAGTTTTGAGGGGGGGACTGGGTAATTTTTGGCGTTTTTCCTGGCGGGACGATGGCCGGGGCCGGGGAGCCCAGGGGCCCTGCAGGCGACGTTTTTAAGAGAGTCTTGGGCGAAAGTCCGGTTTTTTTGGTCGGGGGACGAGGGGATTCGTGGCGGGGGGTGGCGTTGGGAGGGGCTCCGCGGGGAGGCTCCGCGGGCTGACGCCTCGCGGCTCGGAAAGAAGGAAGAAGTCGCCTCGCGGCTCAGAATGTCAGCGAGAAAGAAAGCTCGGAACTCAGAATGAAAGCTCGCGATTCAGAATGCATGAAAGAGAGGAGAACAGAGAGAAAGCTCGCGGCTCGAAAAAAAGATGGGACGTCTTGCGGATTGGTGGCGTGGCTCGCGGCCGAAGGGTTGTGGTGCGCGAGGTGTGGAAGCGGGTCGTGATACCATTTGCGGCTTTGGAAGGGTGGCTGGGGTCGCAGCGCAGCGGAGCCCCCAGGGATCTCCTGGGAGCTCACTTCGTTCGACCCCAGCCACCCTCAAATTGGCAAATGGCATCACGACCTGAAGGCGAACGGCGTGGTCAGTTTCGAGGGGGCGGCATACAATCGCCGGTTTTCGCGGCGGTTCGAGGCGGTTGCGGGGCGTAGTGACGACCGCACCGGGTTCGAACGCGCCGGGGCCCCTGACGACACCTCGCTTCGAATCGAATCATGCTGACAGTAGTGTTGCCCGACGGAACGCGGCGCGAGGCGCCCCCCGAGTCCAGCGCCTACGACGTAGCGGCGGCGATTGGGCCGGGGCTCGCCAAAGCGAGCGTCGCCGCGGTGGTGGACGGAGAAGTGCGCGACCTGCATGCTCCGCTCGGGGCCGCGGGCGAGGTGCAACTGCGGCTGCTCACCAAGAAGGATCCCGAGGCGCTGGCGATCATGCGGCACAGCGCCGCGCATGTGATGGCCCAGGCGGTCATGCGTCTGTTCCCCGGCACGGGTCTGGCCTTCGGGCCGGTGACCGGCGCGGGGTTCTACTACGACTTCGATCTCGACACGCCGATCTCCGAGGAGGACTTCGCGCGGATCGAGGCGGAGATGCAGAAGATCGTCGCCGACGACTTGCCGTTCGAACGGCTGGAGATGCCGCGCGAGAAAGCGCTTGCGCTGTGCGAGGAGCTGGGTCAGAAGCTGAAGGTCGAGCACCTGCGCACGGGGCTGGGAGACGAGGCGACCGTGTCGTTCTACCGCCAGGGGGAATTCATCGATCTGTGCCGGGGAAAACACATCCCCAGCACGGGGCACATCGGCAAGGCGGTCAAGCTGACCAGCGTCGCCGGGGCCTACTGGAAAGGGGACGCCGGCCGCGAACAACTGCAGCGAGTTTACGCCACGGCGTTCTTCGACAAGAAGGAACTGGAAGAGCATCTGCGGCAACTTGAGGAAGCGAAGAAGCGCGATCATCGCGTGCTCGGCAAGCAGCTCGAGCTGTTCACGATCAGCCAAACAGTGGGGTCGGGACTGATCCTGTGGTTGCCCAAGGGGGCGATCATTCGGCAGACGCTCGAGGACTATCTCAAGACCGAGCTTGCCCAGCGCGGCTATCAGCCGGTGTACACGCCGAACATCGGCAAGGTCGAGCTGTACCAGATCTCGGGACACTTTCCCTACTACAGCGAGAGCCAGTTCCCGCTGATCGACCTGGGACCGCGCGAGGGGGCGGCGCCGGGCGAGGGAGAGCGGTACCTGCTGAAGCCGATGAATTGCCCTCACCACATCATGATCTACAAGTCGAAGCCGCGGTCGTATCGCGACCTGCCGGTGCGGCTGGCGGAGTTCGGCACCGTCTACCGGTACGAGCAGTCGGGCGAGCTGAACGGCATGACCCGCGTGCGAGGGTTCACGCAGGACGACGCGCACATCTTCTGCACCGAGGAACAGGTGGCGGACGAGTTCCGGGGGTGCCTGGAGATGACGCGCACGGTGCTGGCGTCGCTGGGGATGACCAATTACCGAGTGCGGCTGGGATTCCGCGATCCCGACGGCGCGAAGTACGTCGGCGGGGCCGAGGTCTGGGACCGGGCCGAGGCGGCGCTCAAGGCGGTGTGCGAGTCGATGGACCTGCCGGCGATGTCGATCGAGCCGGGCGAGGCGGCGTTCTACGGCCCCAAGGCCGACTTCGTGGTGACCGACTGCATCGGCCGCGAGTGGCAGTTGGGGACCGTGCAGCTCGACTACAACCTGCCGAGCGAGGAGCGGTTCGGTCTGGAATACACGGGGCCGGACAACAAGCCCCACCGCCCGGTGATGATCCACCGGGCGCCGCTGGGGAGCATGGAACGATTCGTGGGGGTGCTGATCGAGCACTTTGCCGGGGCGTTCCCGCTGTGGCTGGCGCCGGAGCAGGCGCGGGTGCTGACGGTGAGCGAGAAGAGCGAGGCCTACGGCCGAGAGGTCGAGGCGAAGCTGAAAGCGGCTGGTCTGCGCGTGACCGGCGACTACCGCGGGCAGAAGCTGGGGGCGAAGATCCGCGAGGGGCAGCTCGATTTGATCCCCTACCTGCTGGTGGTGGGCGAGAAGGACGCCGAGGGGGGCACCGTGGCGGTCCGCGACCGGATCGACGGCGATCTGGGGGCGATGCCGGTCGCCGAGGCGATCGCCAAATTCCAGGCGGAAACGGCGGCGCGAACGGTGCGGCAGGTCGCTGAAGCGACCGCTCCAGCGGCCAGTTCGGGCGAGGAGCTGAGCGGGGGATATTGACCGGCGAGCGTCCAAGACTCCAGGAGAACGGATCACGGGGGCTCGCGACCGGCATCGTCGCTGCAATTCGTACCAGCGTCGCGCTGGCGCCAGTTGACGCGAACCCCCGGAATAACCAATACTTAGGGGCTCTTTTCGCGGTCGCGTCCGACAGTTGGGGACGCCCCGGCCGCTGCCCCTGGCTTGCTGACGCCCTGTGACGAACGGGGGGGTCGGCGGTCGCACCCTGTGGAGACCCTAGCAATCGAACGCAAGCAGCAACGGATCAACGATCAGATCCGCGTTTCGCCGATCCGCGTGATCGGCGCCGAGGGGGACCAACTGGGGGTCATCACGCGCGACGAGGCGCTCGAGCGGGCGCGGGAAGCGGGACTCGACCTGGTCGAAGTTGCGCCGACTGAAAAGCCGCCCGTCTGCCGGATCATGGACTTCGGCAAGTTCAAGTACCAGCAGAAGAAGCGGCTGAACAAGGGTCACACGCACCACAGCAAGAACAAAGAAATTCGCCTGCGGCCGAAGATCGGCGAGCACGACTTCATGACCAAGGCCAACCAGGCTCGCAAGTTCCTGGGCGAGAAGGACAAGGTCGTCTTCTCGGTCGTGTTCCGCGGGCGCGAAAACGCCCACGTCGACGAGGGCTTCAAGCTGATCCAGAAGGTGATCGCCGAGTTGGCCGACATCTCGAAGGTCGAGCAGCACCCGTCGATGCAAGGCCGGCGGATTGTGGTGATCTTCGCGCCCAAGTAAGGCCGGGCGGCAGGAGCGGGGTTCCTCGGCAGCTAGCGCCGTCCGCTCATCGCGGGGGTCGGCGCGCGACGTTCACTTGACGAGCTTGCCCTCGTCCTGCTGGCGCGCTTGGCGGGTCTCTGCGGGGTCGACCAGCGCGCGGAGTTTGGCTTCGGCGAGGTCGCGGAGGCCGTCGTCCCAGGCTTCGACGAGCGCGGTTTCGATCGTCTGGCCGATCGGGCGCTGCGGCGACTGTTCGATCCGCTGGGCGACGACCTCGAGCACGGCGCCCCACGGGGCGGGCAGCTCGGCCGCCAGTTTCTGTCGCTCGCGCGTCTCAAGCGCGGCGAACGACTCGAACGTCGCTCGCGTCGCGGCGGCAAAGCCGTAGTCGCCGTAGACCGCCAGCCGGACGTCGGTCGCAAGACTGTCGTCGCTGAGCCGGCGGACCGCGGCGTCGACGAACTGGGTCGGGTCGATCATGGTCTTCGTGCTGGCGGCAAACAGCGTCGCGGCGAAGAGCCCGACGGGACCCGTGTCGCGGGCGCGGGCAATTCGCTTGAGCTCGCGATTGGCGCCGCGGACGGAACTGATCAACCCTCGTTCGTGAGCCGCGGCGAACGACGCCTCGCGGACCAGGGTCCACGGCCAACTGCCGCGAGGGAACATCGCGTCGGCGATCGCCGGCCCGAACATGACGGCCGTGGCGCCGCAGGGGTCGGTCTCGGCTTGCAGCCGGGGGCGATCGGCCAGCGGCGAGGCGAGCCGGAACGCGGGTCGCGGCGCCCCGAGCGGCGTCTTGCCGGCCAATCGCGGTGCCCACTGGGCCAGTTGGGCGTCGAACCAACCCTGCTCGGCCAAATGCCGGGCCTGCCGGCAGACGAGGCTCGCGACCGGGTCGGCGGCGGCGAGGGGCTGCTCGGCGATCTGATCGGCAAGGAACCGGGCCCAGGAGGACGCCGGGCGCTGAGCCGAATACCGCTGATCGAGTCGAGCGGCCTGCGCCTGGATGCGGGCCTGCTCCTTAGCGAACGCCCCGGGGACGAACCCGAACTGAACGCTCGCCCCGGGCAAGGTCGAGCGAACGTGCCGCAGTCGGCCGGTCGCCGCTTCGACGGTCAGTTCCATCCCGCCGACGGCGACGACCGCCTGATCGTCGCGGCATGCGACGCGCGAGCCCTCGCGATGGGCGAGATGCACCAGCGCCACCGGTTCGATCTGGGCGGTGAACTCGCCGGCGGAAGCGGCGGAGTCGCCGGACCCGGCCGAGCGGAAGCCGGGGACGAGCTTGAGCGTCGATTTGAATTCGTTCCCTGCGACCGGTCCCGGAACGAATTGGAGTTGCAGGGTCGGGCGCCCCGGCAGGGGATGCTCGATTCGCTCGTTGCGGCTCCAATTGCAGACGAGCAGCTCGCCGCCGGCGACCAGCGCGGCATGATGCAATTGCACCCCAGGCGGCACGGAGGTCGTGGCGTCGACGAGCCAGCCCCCTCCCGGCCGCACCGCAGCGACGAACGACTGAGCCGCCGCGCCCTTGCGGGCCGTGGTCTTGAACTGGCACAGCAGATCGTCGGCGGCCGGGTCGGCAAGCTGCGACTCCAGCCACCCGGCGCACCGGGCCAAGGCGGCGTCGGCCGGGGCGAGCGGCGCCCCCAGCGGGGCGACGTGGGGGTACTCGACCAACTCGATCGCCAGTTCGACCGGCGCCGTCTCGCCCCGTTTCTGCGCGGGGGTGAGCTTGGGGACGCGGGCGGCGACCTCGTACGTCCAGAAGCGGCACGATTGCCGCAATCGTTCATGAATCGCGGCGAGCGATTCGCCCGTGACCCGGTCGCCGACCTCGGCGGCAATCAATGCGAGCGCCTGCGCGCGGGTGTTGCGCTCGAGCCCTGCGACGACGATCTCCGCGGCGACCGCTTGCGGGCCGAGTCGCTGGACGTCGACCTCCCAATCGACCCGTGCGCGCCCGCGATCGAGGATCACGGCGACCTCGACCGTCGCGGCCGGATAGCCGAGCGTCGTCAGGCGGTTTTCCACGACGCGGCGTAAGCCCGCGACGTCGAGGCTCGCCGGCTCGCCCCGGACGAACGCCGGGCGCCCCGGAGATTGGTCATGCGGCGTCGCCGTCGGCTTGCCCGCGACGGACAGCGACCACGAGCGCGGGGGCGGGACCGTGGTGAGCGACTTCACCAGCGCCGTGCGGACCTTGGCCGTGCCGCCGACGACGCGCAAGCTTCGCAGCCGAAAGTGCTGGCCCTCGTGGATGTAGGCCGAGACCGAGTCGGTGACCGAGTCGTACGAGGCGTCGACGACCGCGTCGGGGAAACCGCTCTGGCAGTAGCCGGCCCGCAGCCGCGCTTGGAGCGCGTCGAGGAACGCGGCCATGTCGGCGCTGGGGCGAGCGGCGGCTTGCAGTTCGAGATCCAACAGCAGCGCCCGGCGAACCTCGAGCGGGTCGCATTGCCGCACGCCGACAAGCTCGAGGCGGCGCAGGTCGCCGGCGTCGCCGACTTGACGCGCCGGGGCGGTCGATGGGTTGGGAGCGGCGGCCAGGGGCGCGGCGGCCAGCGCGACGAGGCTCGCCGCCAGGGTCAGGGCGAGGGCCCCACAGCGGCGCAAGCCGGACGCGAGCGCCTGTGGCTCACGCGAAGGGGCGAGCAGCCGACGACAAACCGGGACCATCCATGGCATCGAAGCGTCCTCCTGACGCAGGGGCGGCGCGAACTCAGGGCCGCGAGCGTGCGGCCGGGCGGGGGTTCGGACCGCCTCACTATATCCGCCCCGGTCGCGGGGAGCCTACCGCGGTTTTTCGCCCGTTGCGTGAACCGACGCACGGCCCCGGGCGTGCGCCGTCGCGCGGCAATTCTGCGCAGTTTAGTCGACTTGCCTATCCGCCCGGGGCGTCGGTTAGAATCCGGCGGCTGCGGTTCCGCTTGTTCCTGCACCGCGGTCAGCGCAGAGTTCGTCGAGAGCGGATGCCCGTGGACCAAGCTCCAATGACCAAACCTCGATGGCCAAGAATCGATTTGCTAGCACCGCTTGGCGATTGGGGAAACGATTCGTGGTCACTTCCCCCGCGCGTCCTTTGCGGTGAATCCCTCCCCCCTCAACATCGAAGGCAGTCCGCATGATCGTCGGCGTTCCTAAAGAAGTGAAGTTGGACGAGTACCGCGTCGCCATGTTGCCGGTGGGGGTCGAGGAGCTCGTCCGGCGGGGGCATCGGGTGCTGATCGAAGCGGGGGCCGGGCTGGGGTCCGGGATTCCCGATCACGATTACCAAGACGCCGGCGCCGTGCTGGCCGCCGCCCCCGACGAGATCTTCGGCGAGGCCGATCTCATCGTGAAGGTCAAGGAACCGCAGGCGAACGAGTGGCCGCTGATCCGCCGCGGGCAGACGGTGTTCACCTACTTCCACTTCGCGGCCGATCGCGAGTTGACCGAGGCGGTGCTGGCGACCGGTTGCACGGCGGTGGCGTACGAGACGCTGGCCGACAACCAGGGCCGGCTGCCCCTGCTCACCCCCATGAGCGAAGTCGCCGGGCGGATGAGCATCCAAGAGGGGGCCAAGTACCTGGAGCGCCCGCAGATGGGGCGCGGCATTCTGCTGGGGGGCGTCCCCGGGGTCGCTCCGGCGAACATCACGATCTTGGGAGGCGGGGTCGTCGGCGCCAACGCCGCGAAGATCGCCGCGGGCTTCAACGCGAACGTCGCGATCCTCGACATCAACATGGACCGCCTGCGGTATCTGTCCGACGTGATGCCCCCCAACGTCGACGTGCTGTACAGCGACCGGCACATCATCCGCGAGCAACTGCGGCTGGCCGATCTCGTGGTGGGGGCGGTGCTCATCCCGGGGGCGAAGGCGCCGCGGCTGATCGAGCGCGAGCATCTCAAGGAGATGAAGCCGGGCGCGGTGATCATCGACGTGGCGATCGACCAAGGGGGGTGCATCGCCACCAGCCGCCCTACGACCCACAGCAATCCCACCTATATCGTCGACGAGGTGCTGCACTACTGCGTCACGAACATGCCGGGCGCGGTGGGGCGGACCAGCACGTTTGCGCTGTGCAACGTAACGCTCCCCTGGGTGATCGAACTGGCCCAACGCGGCGTCGAGCAGGCGGCCGCCACGCTGCCGCCGATCGCTCGGGCGGTGAACATGCACGCCGGCGAGGTGACCAACCGGGCGGTGGCCGAGACGTTCCACCTGCCGCTGGCGAATCGGTGGGGGGGATGAGCGCGATGGCGGGCGGCGCGTGGTCCGCCCCCCCCAAAATCTGCACTCCAGACGCGAGAGTACGGTTCGGATCAGTCAGTTGAGCCCGGGGCAACGGCAACCCGCGCTACTCGCCGGGCGCCAGTGGCGTGGCGCCGCGGTCCGTGGCGCCCGGCGCATTCGGCAAGCGCGAATTGTACATGCGCTGCACGACTGCGACGATGATGCTCGTGGACCATCCGAGCATCAAGACTCCGACCACCGCTTCGATCGGCCCCAAGAGCCGCCACGACACAGGGGGAATCACGTCGCCGAATCCCAAGGTCGAATAACTGGTCATCGAAAAGTAAAACGCCGTCTCGAAATCAGGCAGCACGCCGCCGGCGGCGTAGGCCGCCGCCCAGACCGACATCTCCAAGAGATGCAGGACGAGCAGCAGGCTGACGAGTCGAATCAGCGTCCACACCGGTCGCGACGCTGCGGAGGACGTCTTCGCCGGCTTCCAGACGCCGGTCGCAGGAATGACGAGATACACGCTGCCCGCCGCATGACACGTGACGGTCACGCTGGTCAGCGCGAGGGCGTAGAGTATTTGCTCAAGCATGGACGAGTCGTGAGCCGCGGCAAGGAATGAGCTGTCAGGCTCATGCTATCTTCGCACGACGCACAAGCGTTCGGAAGCGCCGCCGTAACCGTTCGCGTTCCAGGTTGAACAACTGGTCTGCGCGCAGGACGTCTGCGCAGCGGCGCTCGGCGATTCTGTCGATGGGACGCCACGGAGCATGGCGCCTGCGTCCCGCGGCCGAGCCTCGAAGAGCCGTTGGCCGCGCGGCGGAGCGACCTGTGCCGGTTGTTCCAACCGCGGGGGACTGGGCCGGCCGCGTTTCCGGCCCGCGGATTGCATCCTGCGGGTTGGGCGAAGCTAGATTTGCCGGGGCCGGCATGCGGCTCTGCGCGGATTCGCACACTCGCCCGAACGGAGCGCCGCACCGTGACGCACCACCGAGCCCATCTCAGCCAGACGTTCGAACGCCACATCCTCGAGCAGCAACAGGATTGGCATCCCGAGGCGCGGGGGAACTTCTCGTGGCTGCTGGCGGGGATCGTGCTGGCGTGCAAGATCATCGGCGAGGAGGTCCGCCGGCTGGGACTGTCGACCGCCCGCGGCGCCGCCGGCGAGACGAACGTCCACGGCGAACGCCAGCAGGGGATCGACGTGTTCGCCAACGAGGTGCTGATGGAGTGCCTTGGCGCGCGGGGGAACGTGGGCCTGTTGGCTTCGGAGGAGAACGAGGAGCCGGTCGTCGTGCTCGAAGCCCCCGAAAAGGGGAACTACATCGTCGTGTTCGATCCGCTGGACGGGTCGAGCAACCTGGACGTCAACGTCAGCGTGGGGACGATCTTCTCGGTCTACAAACGGGCGACGCGAAACGGCGGCCCGATTCACGACGAAGTGCTGCAACCGGGGCGCGACCAGATCGCCGCGGGGTACGTGCTGTACGGATCGTCGACGATGCTGGTCTACACGACGGGCCGCGGGGTGCACGGGTTCACGCTCGATCCGACGATCGGGACGTTCGTGCTGACCCACCCCGACATGAAGATGCCCGACCGGGGATGGACCTACTCGGTCAACGAGTCGTACGCCGACGGATTTCCGCCGTACTGCCGACGGTTTCTGCATTGGCTGAAGAGCGGCGAGGACGACGCGGCGTATCGGTCGCGGTACATCGGGTCGCTGGTGGCCGATTTCCACCGGACGCTGCTGACGGGGGGGATCTTCATGTACCCGCCGACCAGTTCGTTTCCCGAGGGGAAGCTGCGGCTGGCGTACGAAGCGAACCCGATCGCGCTGTTGGCCGAGCAAGCCGGGGGACTGGCGACCGACGGCCACGGGCGGATCCTCGACATCGAGCCGACCGCGCTGCACCAACGCGTGCCGCTGTTCGTCGGAAGCCGCCTGGAGATGCAGAAACTGCGCGCGTTCGTCGAGTCGCCTCTGAAGGTCTGAGGGGGGCTCTGAGGGGGGCGTAGAGGCCATCGGCTGTCGGCATGATCGCCCGCTGGCGCCGGCGCACAAACATGTTTGAAGCGCCGGTTTCTGCGGCCCGCTTGGTTGCGACGTCCGGTGACGGTGACGCCCCTGTACGCCTGTTCGGGGATATGTTGATCCGAACACCATGCCTGGGGCGATATGGCGATTTTTTTGACTTTTGTAAACATATTTTCATTGCCGGGGGGTGGGTCGCGTCATGAGCTTCAACGCCATGAAACGCGCCAAGAAGCCGCTGACGCCTGCCGATTCCTGGCATCCCGAGCATCCCTACAACCACCTGCCGCTGCTTCCTCCCGCAGGCGATCTGGAGACGAAGGCGGTTCTCAAGCAGTGCATCGAGGCTCGGGCCGCGGTGGCCGAGTTGAAGCGGGCTGCGGAACGGATTCCCAACCAAGGAATTCTCATCAACACTTTGCCGTTGCTCGAAGCGCAGGCCAGTTCCGAGGTCGAGAACATCGTCACCACGACCGATCGCCTATTCCAGTATCGGGAATCGAACGAGCAGGCCGACCCGGCGACGAAGGAAGCGCTCCGCTACAGCACGGCTATGTTGGAAAGGTTTCGGACGCTCGCCAAACGACCGCTCAGCACCCGGACGGCCGAGCAGATCTGCACGAAAATCAAAGGGGTCTCGATGCAGGTGCGTCGCGTCCCGGGGACGGCCCTTGCCCGAGTAACGGGCGAGGTCGTTTACACTCCTCCTGTCGGCGAGACGTTGCTGCGAGACCTGCTCGCCAATTGGGAGAAGTTCTTGCACGAGTCGACGGACCTCGACCCGCTCGTTCGGATGGCGGTCGGGCACTACCAGTTCGAGGCGATCCACCCGTTTACCGACGGCAACGGCCGCACGGGCCGCATCCTCAACAGCTTGTTTCTCATTCAAGAGAATCTGCTCACGCTGCCCATCCTGTACCTCAGCCGACACATCATTCGGCGGCGAGCGGACTACTATCGCTTCCTGCAAGCGGTCACATGCGAGCAGCGTTGGGAGGAGTGGATCCTGTACATGTTGCAGGGGGTCGCCGAGACGGCCGCGTGGACGACGGCCAAAATCGACGCGATTCAACGCCCTTGCGGAACACACGACCGAGCATGTCCGCACGAAGCTGCCGAAGGCGCCGCGGCATGAGTTGATCAACTTGATCTTCGAACTGCCGTACTGCCGGATTCAAAACGTCATCGACGTCAAACTGGCGGAACGTCAAACTGCGTCGCGATACCTGCAAAAGCTCGTCGAGATCGGCGTCCTGCGAATGCTCGTCGTCGGTCGCGACATGCTGTTCGTCCATCCGAAACTGATCAAGCTGCTGATTAAAGACGGCAATGGGTTCACGCCGTATCCGAAGTAGAAATTGAACTCAGGCAGCAGGCAGCCGCGACGGCGTTCGTCGGGCGGGAGTCGGCTACGGCAGAGCGCCTTCCGCTACCCCTCCGCCAGCACGGCGGTGCCGCTGATGCTGACCATGAGCATGCTGCCGTTGGCGCCGACGGTTTCGTAGTCGAGATCGACTCCGACGACGGCGTTGGCGCCGAGTTCGCGGGCCCGTTCGGCGATTTCGGCGAAGGCGATGTCGCGGGCCTTGCGCAATTCGCCCTCGTACGCGGCGCTGCGGCCGCCGAGGATGTCGCGGATGCCGGCGAAGAAGTCCTTGAAGACGTTCGCCCCCAGAATCGCCTCGCCGGTGACGACCCCCAGGTACTGGCGAATCGGGTAGCCTTCGATCGTGTTGGTGGTGGTGATGATCATGGAAGGGCGAAGAGGATTGAGGCGTGGGGCGGAGATTGGGGGGCGTCTGCCGCTCGACAGCAGCGTCTTGCCCCGACTCGTTGTTGCGAGCTGCTCGCCTGGGGCGGCGGCGACGCTATTATGGGCGTGCATCGTAGCACACCCGTTTGCGTGGCGCCGTGGAGAGCGTATTCGTGAGCGAATCGCCGATCTTGCCGACGACGTTGCGCTGGGAGGGGCCGGCCGCCGGCGGGGCGCTGGTGCTGGTCGATCAGACGCAGTTGCCGGGCGCGACGGTCGAACTGCGCTGCACGACCGTCGCGGAGGCGGTCGACGCGATTCGGCGACTGGCGGTGCGCGGGGCGCCGGCGATCGGGTGCGCCGCGGCGTATGCGACATGCCTGGCCCTGGCCGAAGACCTTCCGCCCCCCAGCCGCGAGGCCCCGCCTCGCCGGCAAAGCGCCGCGGTGCTCCGCGCTTGCGACGAGCTGGCCGCAAGCCGGCCGACGGCGGTGAATTTGTTCTGGGCGCTGGGGCGGATGCGCGGGGTCGTCGAACGGTGGGAGCGGGATTGCGAGGCGCGGGGAGTCGCGGGCGGGGACGACGCGGCGAGTGCGGACCTTGCCGAGCGGCTGTTGGCCGAGGCGCGAGCGATTCATGCGGAGGATCGCGAAATGTGCGCGGCGATCGGGCGGCATGGGGCTGACGCACTCGCCGAACTCCCTGAGGGGGCGAATTTGCTGACTCACTGCAACGCCGGCGCATTGGCGACGGGGGGTGCGGGGACCGCACTGGCGGTGATCTACGAACTCGCCCGGCGCGGAAAGCGGCCCCACGTGTGGGTCGACGAGACGCGACCGCTGATGCAGGGGGCGCGGCTGACGGCGTGGGAGTTGATGCGGAGCGGCGTCGACTGCACGGTGATTTGCGACTCGATGGCCGCGGCGGTCATGCACTCCGGGCGGGTCGACGCGGCGATCGTCGGGACCGATCGGATCGCGGCCAACGGCGACGCGGCGAACAAAATCGGCACCTACGGCGTCGCGGTGCTGGCCGCGGCCCACGACGTGCCGTTTTACGTGGCGGCGCCGACGAGCACGTTCGACTTGTCGCTGGCCGACGGCGCGGCGATTCCGATCGAAGAGCGGGCCGGAGAGGAGATCACGCACGGCTGCGGGCGGCAGACCGCTCCGGCGGGGGCGAGGACCTATAACCCCGCATTCGACGTCACCCCCGCGCGGCTCATTCGCGGGATCGTCACCGAGCGCGGGGTGATCGAACCGGTCGAGCGCGAAAGGGTCGCCGCGGTTGTCGCCGCGGCGGCGGCCCGCTAGCCTGAAACCAGGAACTGAACCCCACGGAGGTTGCCATGGCGACAAAGCCCAGTCCGGCCAAGAACAATCCCTCGATCGGCGAGTATCTGCTCGAACGGTTGCAGGATTACGGCATCGCCGACGTGTTCGGGATTCCGGGGGACTACGTTCTGTCGTTCTACACGATGCTCGAGGCGAGTCCGATCAACGCCATCGGCTGCACGCGCGAGGATTGCGCGGGGTTTGCGGCCGACGCCTACGCCCGGGTGCGGGGGATGGGGGCGCTGTGCGTCACCTACTGCGTGGGGGGCTTGAGCGTCTGCAATTCGGTCGCGGGGGCGTTCGCCGAGAAGTCGCCGGTGGTGGTCGTCACCGGGTCGCCGGGGATGCGCGAACGGGTTCACAACCCCCTGCTCCACCACATGGTGCGGGGGTTTCGCACGCAGTACGAGGTGTTCGAGAAGCTGTGCATCGCCGGGACCGAGCTGAACGACCCGGCCACGGCGTTTCGCGAGATCGACCGGGTGCTGGCGGCGTGCCAGCGGTTCAAGCGGCCCGTGTACATCGACATGCCGCGCGACATGGTGCACGTGGTTCCCGACGGCCCGCGCCCGGCGCCGCCGGCGGAGCCCGTGAGCGATCGCCGGGCGCTCGACGAGGCGGTGTGCGAGGCGGCGAAACGAATCGAGCAGGCCCGCCAGCCGGTGCTGCTGTTGGGGGTCGAGATCCATCGGTTCGGCCTGCAGGATCTGGCGCTCAAGCTGGCCGAGGAGACGGGCATCCCGATGGCGGCCACGATGCTGGGCAAAGGGGTCGTCGCCGAGACGCATCCGTTGTACATGGGCCTGTACGAAGGAGCGCTCGGGCGGCAAGAGGTGACGCGGTACGTCGAGGCGAGCGACTGCGTCGTGATGCTCGGCACGTTCATGACCGACATCAACTTGGGCATCTACACGGCCGAGCTCAACGCGGGCGACTGCATCTACGCCACGAGCGAAGAGCTGCGGATTCGTCACCATCACTACCACGACGTCCGGCTGCAGGACTTTCTCGCAGGTCTGGCCGCGTTCAAGTGGAAGCGCGCGACGCCGCAGCCCCCTGCCCCGACGGATTGGGAGCCGGAACCGTACAAGCTGGCGGCCGAGGCGCCGATCACGATCACGCGGCTCATGCGGCGATTGGACGAGCAGCTCGACGACCAAACGATCGTGATCGCCGACATCGGCGACGCGCTGTTCGCTTCGACGGAGCTGACGACCCAAGGCCGGACCGAGTTTCTCAGCCCGGCGTATTACACCTCGATGGGGTTCGCCGTGCCCGCGGCGCTGGGGGCGAAGATCGCGCGGCCGTCGGCCCGCGTCGTGGCGATCGCGGGGGACGGGGCGTTTCAGATGACGGGGATGGAGCTGTCGACTCTGGTGCGCCGCAAGTTGCCCGCGATCGTCGTCGTGCTGAACAACGGGGGCTACGGCACCGAGCGGCTGCTGCACCCCGGCGACTACGAGTTCAACGAAATCCACTCGTGGCGGTATCACGACCTGCCGCGGGTGCTGGGCGGGGGACAGGGCTACGAGATTCGCACCGAGGGAGACTTCGACGCGGCGTTGCGCGCCGCGTGGAACGCGACCGACGGGCCGAGCATCCTGCACGTGCACCTGGCGCCCGGCGACGCGAGCCGTGCGCTGAGTCAACTGGGGGCGATGATGAGCCGCACGGTCGTGCAGTAGGGCCCGGACGAGTCGGAGGCCGGTACGTCGGCGAGCGGGCGTTTGCTCGGCTGCGCAGGGGGTGGTAGATTGCCGCCGGCGCGGCGACTCTTGCCGGTCGATCGTTCCGTCGCATCGCGCCGATCTCTTGGACGCCCCTGGACCGCTGGAGGAAATGTCATGCGTTGTGCACGAATGTTTGCGTTGGTCGTCGCGACGGCGGTCGCAGTTCCGCTTGTTCGCAGCGCAGTCGGCCAGGCGCCCGAGGCGCCCCCGACGAGCCCGGCGACCAAGGAGCACGAGTGGCTGAAACAGTTCCTCGGCGAGTGGGAGTCGGAGGCCGAAGGGTCGATGGGCCCCGACGAGCCGCCGACCAAGTGCAAGGGGACGATGTCGTGCCGGGCGCTGGGGGACTTGTGGATCGTCAACTCCTCGCGCGGCGAGGCGATGGGGGTCGCGGTCGAGGCCCAGCAGACGCTCGGTTACGATCCGAAGAAGAAGAAATACGTCGGCACGTGGGTCGACTCGATGTTCAACCACATGTGGCTCTACGAGGGCTCCCTTGACGCCGCGGGCAAGACGCTGACCCTGAACGCGGACGGCCCTGACTTTGCGGATCCCGACCGGACGGTGAAGTACCGGGACGTTTACGAGTTCCAGTCCCCCGACCGCTTCAAGATTCGCTCCGAGATGCAGGGCCCCGACGGCGCCTGGATCACGTTCATGCAGGGCGACGTGCGGCGGACGAAGTAACCGGGGGGCGAGGAGCCGAGAGCCGGGGGACTTTGCCGGTTTTGCGGGCCCTGCCTGGGGCGCCGGTCATGCCGACGGGATCGACGATTCTGATTCGCCGACCCGCGGAGCGCCGAGCATAGTTGCCAGAGCGGCGGCGTCGCGCACGGATTGCGCGACAACTCCCGGCAGTCGCGCAAGCAGACCGGCTCGTCCCCAGCGAAAAGGATTTCCCAATGAACTCTCGCATGGCCCGGAGGGCGCTGTTGACGTTGTCGGCGGCCGCCCTGATCGGCGGCGGCGCCAGCGCCCAAACCGCGTCGACACAGGAGGGATGGTTCGGAGGCGTCGATTTCTTGTTCCTGTCCCCCAAGATCAGCGAAGCGGGGGTCGCCTCCATCTTCTTCTGGGACGGGCTCGCGTCCGCGTCGCAGTACGGGGGCTCGCTGAGCTCGCCGCTGAACTTCGCCCAGCGCGTGTTCGTCGGCTATCAAGGCGACGGCGGGGGCGGCGCCCAGGTCCGCTGGTTCACGTTCGACAACACGGTCGACTACGTCGGCGAGGTGAACGAAGGGGGACCGCCGATTCAGTTGTTCGGTTCGACGCAGTTGGAGGTCGACGCGGTCGACCTGGAACTGTTGCAACGCGGCAACTTCGCCAACTGGAACTGGATGGGGACCGCCGGGGTGCGGATCGCCGACGTCAGCCTCCGTGAGAGCGAGATCAATTTCGAGGATCTCAACGACTTCGTCTGGGGCGGATCGACGGGCGTGCAGTTCCAGGGCGCCGGGCCGACGCTGTCGGTTCAGGGGGCGCGGCCGATCCTGCTGGACGGTCTGTCGATCTTCGCGAACGCCAGGACGGCCCTCTTGTACGGCGACACCGACTGGTGGACCGCCTTCCCCAGTTGGCTGGGCGCGAACGGCGGCCGGTACACGATCCGCGACGACTTCGTGCAGGTCTGGGAGTTCCAATTCGGCCTGCAGCACACGAAGCAATTCGAGGCCTGCGACATGTTCACCGGAATCTTCTGGGAAGCCCAGCGCTGGGAAAGCGACTCGGGGTTCCTGGGGGATCTGGGATTTCACGGGTTCGGCGTCCGGACGGGCCTCGTGTATTGACCGCCCTGGGCGTCGCCGCGGCGGCGCCGGGCCCTGCCATGTCAAATTCGCACACGGCCGCTCCTCGCGCGAGGAGCGGCCGTTTTTCGTCGGGGGCGTGCGAATCCGCTTCCGGCGCCGGCACTCTGCGGTAGGCAGACACGGGGGACTTGGCTTAAATTAGCCTCTTCTTGTCGCCGGGTACGCCAATTGCGGGAGGGCGGACGCGTCGCGGGGTTCTTTCCCCCCTGGTCGCGAGCGCGCCGTTTGCTTCGTCCCGCCGGAGCGACGCCCGTCGGCAGGCGTACACACCTTCCTCGTTCCTTAGGATCTGATCACCGTCATGGACAGCAGCGTTATCACCAAATACTGGGCGATCGCGCCCGTCGCCTCGATCGCCGCTTTGGGCTTCGCCGTGTACTTCTACAAGAAGATGATGGCCGCCAGCGAAGGGTCGGACCTGATGAAGGAGATCGCCCAGCATGTCCGCGAGGGCGCCATGGCGTATCTCTCGCGGCAATACCGGGTCGTGACGATCGTGTTCGTCGTGCTGGTGATCATTCTGACCGTGCTGGCCAAGTACGGCATTCAGAATCCGTTCGTGCCGGTCGCGTTCCTCACCGGCGGGTTCTTCAGCGGGTTGTGCGGCTACATCGGCATGCGCACGGCGACCAACGCCTCGGCCCGCACCGCCCAGGGATGCAGCGAGGGGCTCAACCGCGGGTTGACCGTCGCCTTCCGGAGCGGGGCGGTCATGGGGCTGGTGGTCGTGGGCTTCGGACTGCTCGACATCTGCCTGTGGTATTGGATTCTCGACCAGTTCGTCTACTCGCCCGAAAACATGGAACAGGGCTGGACGTTCTGGGGGATGACGATGGTCGCCCCCGGAACCACGCCGATCGACAAGCTGGTCCACATCACGACGACGATGATCACCTTCGGCATGGGCGCCTCGACCCAGGCCTTGTTCGCCCGCGTCGGCGGCGGCATCTACACCAAGGCGGCCGACGTCGGCGCCGACCTCGTGGGCAAGGTCGAGGCGGGGATCCCCGAGGACGACCCCCGCAACCCGGCCACGATCGCCGATAACGTGGGCGACAACGTCGGCGACGTCGCCGGCATGGGCGCCGACCTGTACGAATCGTACTGCGGATCGATCCTAGCCACGGCCGCCCTCGGCGCCGCGGTCGGGGCGCACCGGGTCGCCGAAGCGACCGTCAATCCCGAGATCGACGTCAACGATGCGTTTAACACGGCCGTCGGGCTGGTCACCGCTCCGATGATCGTCGCGGGGATCGGCACGGTGCTGTCGATCATCGGCATCTTCATGGTCAAATGCCGCGAGGGCGCCACGCAGGCCAACCTGCTCAAGGCGCTCTTGATCGGCACGCTCGGCTCCAGCGCGCTCATCCTGCTGGCCCTCATGGGGCTGGCCGGCACGGGCTTTGTGAGCTGGGGGATCGTCGGCTCGGTCGTCGCGGGGCTCGCCGCGGGGGTGATCATCGGCCAATCGACCGAGTACTACACCTCGGACGAATACGGACCCACCAAGGGGATCGCCAAGCAGGCTCAGATGGGGCCGGCGACGACGATCATCGACGGGCTGGCGACCGGCATGTACTCGGCCGGCATCCCGGTCATCACGATCGTCGTCGGCATTTTGTGCGCGTTCGCTTTTGCGGGCGGGTTCACTGACATGAACATGGGGCTGTACGGCGTGGGCTTCGCCGCCGTGGGGATGCTGGCCACGTTGGGCATCACGCTGGCGACCGACGCCTACGGGCCGATCGCCGACAACGCCGGCGGCAACGCCGAGATGGCGCATCTGGCCCCCGAAGTCCGCGAGCGGACCGACGCCCTCGACTCGCTGGGCAACACGACCGCGGCCACCGGCAAGGGATTCGCCATCGGCTCGGCGGCGCTGACGGCCATGGCCCTGTTGGCCGCCTACATCGAGGAAGTGAAGATCTGGGTCAGCAAGCTGGCCGCGGAGAACGAAGGGATCTTCCAGGTCGGCACGATCAAGTTCACCCAGGACGCCTCGATCGGTCAGGCCGAGGACGTGACTTTCATCGGAACCGCACAGATCCGCGACTTTGTCGAGGCGTACGACCTGAGCGTGATGAACCCGCTCTTGCTGTGCGGGTTGTTCCTGGGGGGGATGATGGCGTTCGTCTTCTGCGCAATGACGATGAAGGCGGTCGGTCGGGCCGCGGGCGCCATGGTCAACGAAGTGCGGCGGCAATTCAAGGAAATCCCCGGCATCATGGAAGGCAAGGGCAAGCCCGACTACGCCCGCTGCGTGGCGATCAGCACCGCGGGTGCCCAGCGCGAGATGATCGTGCCGTCGATCCTGGCGATCGCGGTGCCGGTGGCGACGGGGTTGGTGCTCGGCGTACCGGGGGTCCTGGGCTTGCTCGCCGGCGGGCTGACCAGCGGCTTCGTGCTGGCCACGATGCTGAACAACGCGGGCGGCGCCTGGGACAACGCCAAGAAGCACATCGAGCGCGGTCACTACGGCGGCAAGGGCTCCGAAGCCCACAAGGCCGGCGTCGTGGGCGACACCGTGGGCGACCCGTGCAAAGACACGAGCGGCCCGTCGCTGAACATCCTCATCAAGCTCATGGCGATGGTGAGCGTCGTGTTCAGCCCGCTGGTGGTGAAGTTCTCGCCCGCCGTGCAGGAATGGCTGGGAATCGTCTTCAAGACGGCCGGCGGCGAGTAAGCGGAACGTGCTCGACAGGCGAGGCCGCGGGGCTGAGCCGCAACGCCGTGGCGCAACAATCACGGCCCGCGATCATCCGATCGCGGGCCGTTTTTTTTTCTGCGCTGCATACCCCAAGCCCAGCCGCGACCTCCCAGGTCGCCGGCGGCGCAACGGCAGCTTGGCGCTGCAAACGCTCGCCGAGGCTCCCGGCGACCTGGGAGGTCGCGGCTCACGGACATCTCACTCGGCATGCACTGGCGGTGCACGTCATGACGGCGCCGCGTCAGAGTCCCCTGCCGCGCGGCGAAAATCTTCCTTGAGTCCGTACCGGTGATAACGGACGTTGCGGGGGTTCATCGTGTGACCCCAACTGACTTGGGCGACGTCGACGCCCAACGCGGCGGCCAGCGCGGCGCGCTCGCCGGGGTTGGGGAGCCACCGGCCGTCGAGGATCGCGGCGACGCGTTCCTCCGCCAAACCGCATGCGGCGGCAAGATCGTCGAGCGAGTGGGGGGAATTCTCAAAGATGGCGTCGATGGTCTTCATGGCGCATGACCGAATCGTAAGGAATGTCCGCCGAGCGCGGGGCGAGTGACGCTTGTTTGCCGTTCCTGCGACGTAGCTGGAGTCGAAGCGAAGCGAGCCCCCAGGCGACGTCCTGCCTGCCGGCGCTGCGCATCAATCCCCGCTGTCCGCTGGCTTAGCGCAAACGGCGTCGCGGTCCGGCGCAGTTTCCCTTTGCGTCCTGGTGCGGCAGCCCGTAGAATTAAGACAGCCGCGAGGGGCCCCTTGCCCTTCCCCCTTTTTTGATGCCGCAGTTCGGATTTTGCAACACCGCTCGCCGCTGGCCGTTCTTTCGCCTTGGTGAAGACGCAGCGGGCGAAGCTCGTCGACTGCCTTTTCTTACGAACGACAGCCTGATCTGAGCTTCACGCCGCGAATCGCCGTGGTCGTCGAGGACGGAATTGACTTCGGGTCGCGTCGAACATCGGCGCCCCGCACAGGTTGTGGACTTGCCGCGCCAGCCGCCGCCCCGTGATCCGCGGGACTGCCAGGCGGCGTCGCGTGCGCGGATTTCGCGAAAGGACGACCCGCACGATGGCCACCGACTCGATTGATCGCGTCACCGACGTCCCCGAGTTCGACCCCGCGGGGGGGAAGTACCAGTACCCGGGCATCCCCACGACCTGCGACGGGGCCGAGGCGGTCGTCTGGGTCGAGACCCGCATCTCGCAGGGCTCGGGCGCCTTTCCGATCACCAGCAGCACGACGATGGGGGGCGGGTTCAACGCCGCGGTCGCCGCGGGACAGCCGAACCTGTGGGGAGATCAACTGGTGTTCGTCGAGCCGGAGAGCGAGCACTCCTCGGCGACGTTTTGCGAGGGGTTCGCCATCGCGGGGGGACGGGTCACGAACTTCACCTCCGGGCAAGGCTTGGTCCTGATGAAGGAGGTGCTGTACACGATCGCCGGCAAGCGCTTGCCGGCGGTGTTCAACATCGGCGCCCGGGCTCTGACCAGCCACAGCTTGAACGTCCACGCCGGGCACGACGACGTGATGAGCGTCGCCGACGTCGGCTGGGGAATGCTGCTGGCCCGCAACGCCCAGGAGGCGTGCGACCTGTGCCTCATCGCCCGCCGCGCGGCCGAGGCCTCGCATACGCCGTTTTTCAACGTCCAGGACGGATTTCTCACGACCCACACCGTGGAAAGCGCGAAGCTCCCCGAACTGGAATTCATGAAGGAGTTCGTCGGCAAGCCCGAAGATCGCCTGATGAATCTCATGGACCCGGCCAACCCGATCATGTCGGGGGTCGTGCAGAACCAAGACTCGTACATGAAGGGCAAGATCGCCCAACGGTGGTACTACGACCAAGTCGCCCCCGCGCTGCAGGAGGCGTTCGACGAATTCGCCCGCGCCACGGGTCGACGATACGGCATGGTCGATGCGTACCGCTGCGCCGACGCCGAGTACATCCTGGTCGGCATGGGCTGCTTCATGGAGACCGCCCAGGCGACGGTCGACTATCTGCGCAATCGCAAGGGGATCAAGGCGGGGTGCCTCAACGTCTACTGCTTCCGCCCCTTCCCGGCCGAGCAGATCGTCGCGGCGCTGAAGGACTGCGTCGCGTTCTCGGTGCTCGAGCGGATGGACGACCCGTTGTCGACGACCGGCAACCATCTGGCGCGCGAGATCAAAGCCGCGTTCTGCGACGCGCTGATCGGGCAGAACAGTCTGGAGAAGGTCGAGCGGATCCCGCGGATCTACGCCGGCTGCGGCGGGCTGGGGAGTCGCGACGTTCGCGCGGGAGACATTCTGGCGATCTTCGACAACATGCGCCACGACACGCAGGACGTGTTCTGCGTCGGCGTCAAGCACAAGCTGGCCCTCGACGTGACCGAGGACCCCGACCTGCGGCCCCCCGGGGCGTTCTCGATGCGCGGGCACTCGGTCGGCGGGTTCGGATCGGTGACCACCAACAAGGTCATCGCGACGATCGCCGGGCAGGTGTTCGGCAAGGACGTGCAGGCGTATCCCAAGTACGGTTCGGAGAAGAAGGGGCTGCCGACCACGTATTACCTGACGATCGCCGACTCGCACATCGCGACCCACAGCGAACTCGAAGCGGTCGAACTCGTGGTGCTCAACGACACCAACGCGATGTTCAGCGGCAATCCGCTCGCGGGGATGGTCGACGGCGGGGCGATCTTCATGCAGAGCCCGTACGAAAACCCCGTGGACGTATGGGCCCGGATTCCCGAGCAGCACAAGAACACGATCCGGCAGAAGCGGCTGCGGGTGTATTTCGCCGACATGGTGAAGATCGCCCGCGAAGTGGCCTCGGTGGCCGACCTCGAGATGCGAATGCAGGGGATCGTGCTGTTGGGGGCGTTCTTGAAGCTGACCCCCTACGCCAAGTCGTCGGGGATGAGCGACGCCCAAGTTTACGAAGGGGTCGAAAAGGCCCTCCGCAAGTACTTCGGCAAACGGGGCGAGCAAGTCGTCCAGGACAACCTCGCCTGCGTGAAGCGCGGGTACGAGGAAATGCAGGAAGTGTCGCGAGGACTCATGGAATGATCGGCGTCTGAGCGTCCTCCGCCGGCGTATCTCGCTGGTCGTCGGCAATCAATGGCTTGTTTCCGATCGCCCGTCAACTATCGCCACTCACCCACCGGTGCCGCCATGTCCGCCGTCGATTCCGTTCGTTCGATGAACTCCGCCAGCGAGCGAGATCCGTTCAACAACAACAGTTACGGGACGCTGGTGGATCGGGGGTACGTCGGGGCGGCGCTCCCGGTGCTCGACGTCCATGATTTCAACGATCGGATCATCCGCGGTTACGAGGAGGGGTACGGCGAGAAGGAACTGCCGGCCGACTTGTCGACCGCCCGGTCGCTGATCCCGGCGGGAACCGCGACGCTGCGTGATTTCAGCTACGTGGCGCCGGAGATCCCCCGCTACATCCGCGACAACTGCACCGGCTGCATGGACTGCGTGACCGAGTGTCCCGACACGGCGATCCTGGGCAAGGTGCTGAGCGAGTCGGAGCTAGAGGCGAAGCTCGCCGCGATTCCCGACGCGGACGAACGAGCCAAATTCGCCGAGTCGTGGTCGAAGCCCCGCAAGTATTACGACGGCCCGAAGAAGAAGGGGCTGGAAGGGGGCGTCTTCGCCATCGTCATCGACCCCAGCAAGTGCAAAGGGTGCGCGGAGTGCGTCACGGTGTGCGACGATCTGGCGCTCGAGATGATCCCCAAGACCGAGCCGGTGATGCGCGACATCCGCCGCGGGCATCGGCAGTTCAAAGAGTGCGGCCCCAGCAACGAGGCCTACATCAACGACAGTTTGCTCGTCGACATGATGCTGCGCGAGCAGACCCACATTTACGTCGGCGGCGCGGGAAGCTGCGCCGGCTGCGGCGAGGGGACCGCGTTGCGGATGATGTGCGCAGCCACCGGCGCCAAGTACGGCGACCAATGGGGCATCATCGCCGCCACCGGGTGCAATACGGTCTACACCTCGACCTATCCGTACAACCCGTATCTCGTGCCGTGGACGAACTCGCTGTTCGAGAACGCGCCGGCCGACGCGATGGGAGTTCGCAGCCGGTGGGACCAACTGGGGTGGCGCGACCGCCCGCTGTGGTGCATCGGGGGAGACGGAGCGATGTTCGACATCGGGTTTCAGTCGCTGTCGAGGCTGTTGGCCTCGGGGATGAACGTCAAGGTGTTCGTGCTCGACACGCAGGTCTACAGCAACACGGGGGGACAAGCGTCGACCAGCACCTACACCGGCCAGAACACCAAGATGAGCGTCCACGGCAAGGCGGTCGCCGGCAAACAGGAGCGCCGCAAGGAGATCGCCCAGATCGCCATGATGCACCCCCGCACCTACGTCGCCCAAACGACCGCGGCGCACGTCAATCATTTCTACAAGGCGGTCCTCGGGGCGCTGGAGTTCGACGGCCCGGCGGTGGTGAACTGCTACACGACCTGCCAGCCTGAGCACGGCGTGGCCGACAACATGGCGGGCGAGCAGGCCCGGCTGGCGGTCGACACGCGGGCGTTTCCGCTGCTGGTGTTCGATCCCTCGAAGGGAGATCGGATCAAGGAGCGATTGAGCCTGCAGGGCAACCCGGCGATGAAGGACGACTGGTTCAAGAACCCGAAGACGGGCGAAACGGTCGACTTCATCGACTTCTGCCGCAGCGAGGGGCGGTTCGTCAAGCACTTCGACCGCGCCGGAAACCCGAGCGAGACGCTGCTGCGAGCCCGCGAGGACCGGCTCGAAAACTGGCACACGCTGCAAGAATTGGCGGGATTGCGGTAGCGCCGAACTGACCGCCGCGGCGCTTGGCAACGCGCGCTTCGGGACGTAGGCTAGCGGCATGAGCGAGAATCTCCGTGCCGCCGATCGTTCCGTCGCCGTGATTGGCGCCGGGTTGTCCGGGCTGATCGCCGCGCGTCGCTTGCGCGCGTCCGACGTCGCCGCCGTCGTGTTCGACAAAGGGCGCGGCGTCGGCGGGCGGATGGCGACGCGGCGCACGCCCGGCGAGGCGCGGTTCGATCACGGGGCCCAGTACTTCACGGTCCGCGACGAACGATTCCGCACCCAGGCCCACGACTGGCTCGAAGCGGGGGTCGTCGCCCCTTGGCACGGACGGATCGCGGTGATCGAGGGGGGCGGCATCCGCACCTCGCCCATTCTCCGCGATCGCTTCGTCGGCGTCCCCGGGATGAACGCCGTCTGCAAGCATCTGGCCGATGGGCTCGACGTGCGCTGCGGCGTGCGGGTCGGCGCGGTCGAGCGGGTCGGTTCGCGGTGGCGGCTGACTGACGACGCGGGGAGCGCGCTGGGCGAGTTCGATCAGATCCTGTCGACGGCCCCGGCCCCGCAAACCGCGGCGTTGTTGGCAGCCGTCCCCGGCGTCGCCGCAGCCGCCGCGCAGGTGCAGATGCACCAGTGCTGGGCGGTCATGGCCGAGTTCGACGCGCCGCTGTTGGCCGAGTTCGACGGGGCGTTCGTCAACGAGGGCCCCCTGTCCTGGTTGGCGCGCGACACCTCGAAGCCGGGCCGCGTCGCCCTGGCCGGCGGCGACTGTTGGGTGCTGCACGGCTCGCACGCGTGGAGCGCGGCGCATCTCGACGCCGCCCCCGAGGAGGTCGCAAGAGAATTGCTCGCGGCGTTCTTCGTCGCGGCCCGCGTGTCGCCGGCGCCGACGCGCTCGCTCGTCGCCCATCGCTGGTTGTACTCGAGCCCCGTCGAGCCTCGCCCCGAACGATTTTTGCGCGACGACCGCTTGCAGGCGTATGCCGCGGGCGACTGGTGCGGGGGGCCGCGCGTCGAGGGGGCGTTCCTCAGCGGGTTGTCCGCCGCCGAGGCGATGCTGGGGTTGGCGTAGCGTCTCCGCAGAGTCGACGTCCGGAATCGACCGGTTTTCCGACCGCTGCGAGAAAGCCCCGCAGACACTCAACAAGGAATCGCGTCATGCAACCTGCGTCGTCGGGCAAGTCCGTGCGGAAGTCAATCGGCCTGACGGCGGGGATCGTCGGCGGGATCGTGGGGGGAATCTTCGGCTCGCAGGCGGGCCGAGAGGCCGTGCAGCATTACTTCCGCAGCGACGCCTCGATCGACCGCGAACTGGTCGAGGCGGCCAATCAGATCAACGCGACGCTGCCGATGACGATCGATCGCAACACGCGGCTCGACTCGACCGCCGCCTTGCCGGGCAAGAAATTCTGCTACCTGTACACGATTCTCGACCTCGACCCGCCGCCGACCGCCGGGGAGCTCGAAGCGATGATGAAACCCCTGATGATCAACAACTATCGGACGGCGCCCGAGATGAAGACGATGCGCGATCAGGACGTGACGCTCGTCTACAAATACCGCGACGAGGCGGGCAATCTGCTCGCCTCGTTCGAGGTGACGACGCGCGAGTTGGAGTAGCCGAGGCGTTATGTGGCGATCGGAACGACTTCGCCGGCGTTTGGCCGCCGGCAGCCCGGCGGCGCTCAACTTGTACGCCGTCGGGGCGGCGTTCACCGCCTACTTCTGCATGTACGCCTTCCGCAAGCCGTTCGCCGCGGCGACGTACGAGGGGCTCACGACCACCGCGCTCGGCGCCACGTTGCAGCTCAAAACGACGCTGGTCGTCAGCCAAGTGCTGGGCTACGCCACGGCCAAGTTCCTGGGAATCAAGTTCTGCAGCGAGGCGCGCCGCGGGCGACGGGCGCTCTGGCTCGTGGCGATGATCGCCGCCGCCGAGGGAGCGCTGGTGCTGTTGGCCGTCGTCCCCGTCGAGTGGAAGCCGCTGGCGATGTTCCTCAACGGCCTGCCGCTGGGAATGGTCTGGGGGCTGGTCGTGCAGTATCTGGAAGGGCGACGAACGTCCGACTTCCTGCTCGCGGGACTCTGCTGCTCGTTCATCCTGGCCAGCGGCGTGGTGAAGGACGTGGGGCGCGGCCTGATGGCGGCGGGCGACGCCCGGCCTGCGGCGCTGGCGGCCATTCCGCCGGCGACCGAGTTCTGGATGCCCGCCGTCGCGGGGGCGCTGTTCTTGCCGCTGGCGCTGCTGGCGATCTGGCTGCTCGATCACCTCCCCGATCCCACCGCCGCCGACCGACGCGAGCGGTGCGAACGCGCCCCCATGGACGCCGCCGATCGCCGCGCGTTCCTGCGCCGGTTCTGGCCGGGTCTCGCGCTGCTGGTGCTCGGCTACTTCCTGCTGACCGCGCTGCGCGACTTTCGCGACAACTACATGGTCGACGTGCTCCAGGAACTGGGCTACTCCTACGACGAGCACGGTTCGGCGATCTCGCGGATGGAACTGCTGGTGTCCTTCGTCGTGCTCGGTGCGATGGGCAGCCTGATCCTGGTGCGGAACAACGTCCGCGGGCTCGCCGTCGTGCTGTCGGCGATGGTCGCGGGGTTCGCGCTCATCGGCGGCGCGACCTATCTCAAACAAATCGGCGCCATCGACGGACTGTGGTGGATGACGCTGTTGGGCACGGGGGCCTACTTGGCGTACGTCCCCTACAACGCCATGTTGTTCGATCGCCTGTTCGCCGCGACGCAGACCGTGGGGACCGCCGTGTTCGCGATCTACGTCGCCGACGCGATCGCCTACGTCGGCAGCGTGGCGGCGCTGCTGCTGAAAGACCATTCGTGGGGAGACGCCACCTCGACCTCGTTCTTGATGCAGCTGGCGTACGTCGTCAGCGCCGTCTCGGTCCCCGCGGTCGCGGCGAGCGGCGTTTACTTCTGGCGGCGCAAGGCGAGCCCTGCGCCGGGCGCC
Organism: Pirellulales bacterium; assembly: GCA_019636345.1. Lineage (NCBI taxonomy): Bacteria > Pseudomonadati > Planctomycetota > Planctomycetia > Pirellulales > Pirellulales bacterium. The sequence continues at coordinate 416,347 of JAHBXQ010000005.1, forward strand.
CCGGGCTGAACCGTACGCCGCAAGCAAGCGGCGCGCCGGTCGGCGCGACGTGCGCAATTCGACTGGTCCGCTGCGCGGCCGGCGTGAATGCGTCAACTGCGCAGCGGGGGTTCCCAGGGCAAGCTGCCCCCTGTGTGGTTTGACTCACCTCCGTCGCCCCCTGGCGGGCTCGGGCAGCGACGCGGCGGGTTGTCGCCTGGCGCGGCGGGGCGTACTCTCAAGATATCTTGTCCCAAGCGTTTGGGACCGTTGCCCCGCGGCCCCGAGATCGCCCCTCGTGTTGGTTCTGCTGCGACATGCCGTGCGGGTAGCGAGCGCAGGGCTGGCCCTGGTCGCCGTCGGGACGCCCGCGACGGCCATGGACGACGCGGGACGCCAGCGATTTCGCCAAACGGTCGAGCCGATCCTCGCCGACCGCTGCTACGACTGCCACGGCCACGGCGCCAGCGAAGCGGGCGTCGCGCTGGACGGCGGCGAGTCAGGCGATCCGCCGCTCGACGATCCGCAACTCTGGCAACGGGCCCTGCGGCAATTGCGCGCCGGGTTGATGCCCCCGGACGGCGACGCGCTGGAAGGCGCGGAGCTCGCCGCGCTCGAACGCTGGATCGTGCGCGACGCTCTGCAGTTCGATCCCGAGCGCCCCGACCCGGGACGAGTGACGATTCGCCGGCTCAATCGCACCGAGTACCGCAACACGGTGCGCGATCTGTTGGGGGTCGATTTCAACGCGGCCGACGCCTTCCCCCCCGACGACACGGGGCATGGGTTCGACACTCTGGGGGAAGTCCTCACGACGTCGCCGCTGTTGTTGGAGAAGTACGTCGAGGCCGCGGGGGACGTCGTCGCGGCGGCGGCGGAACAAGCCCGACGATCCCAGCCCGTCCCGCCGGACGATCAACCGGAAGCGGACGCGCCGCCCCCCGATCCGTTCGTCGCCTGGCACGCCGTCGACGGCGCCGCGTACTTCGCCGATGCCGACCTGCCGGCCGACCAGCGCCGCAATCGGGCCGAGCAAGCGCTGACCCATTTCGCATCGCGGGCGTTTCGACGACCCGTCGACGACGCGACCGTCGCACGGCTCGTCGCGTTGGCCGAGGCGCAGTGGTCCGAGGGCGAGCAGTTCGCCGCAGGGTTGACGCGCGCGATGACCGCGGTGCTCGCCTCCCCGCGATTCTTGTTTCGGATCGAAGAGATCGAGCCGGCGCCGGCGGGAGAACACCCGCTGGTCGACCAGTTCGCGCTCGCCTCGCGGCTGTCGTACTTCCTGTGGTCGACGATGCCCGACGCCGCGCTGTTGGAGCTGGCGGCCCAAGGCCGGCTGCGGGCCGAACTGCCGGCCCAGCTCGAACGGATGCTGGCCGACGGACGCAGCGAGCAGTTCTACCGCAACTTCGTCGGGCAATGGCTGCAAACCCGCGACGTCGAGTCGGTGCCGATCGATCCGGCGTTCGTTTCGCTGCGCGACGACCCGCGCTTCGCCGAGTTCGACGTCAAACGGAACCGCTTCCGCCAGTTGCGCCGCCGCAGCGAACGCCAGGACCGGCTGACCAAGGCCGAGCGGTCCGAACTCGCCGCGCTGCGCAAGGAGATGAACGACTTCCGCGCCAAATTCGGCGACCAGCAGTTCAGTTACGAACTGCGGGAGTCGATGCGCGAAGAGACCGAGCGGCATTTCGAGTACGTCGTCGTCGAGAATCGCCCGCTCGTGGAATTGCTCGACGCAAACTACGCCTTTCTCAATCAAGGGCTCGCCCGGCACTACGGCCTGGAGAGCCTCGTCGAGCATTTGCCGACCGACGGCGTCCGGCGGATCGAGTTGCCGGCCGGCACTCCCCGCGGGGGCGTGTTGACGCAAGGCTCGCTGCTGACGGTCACGTCGAACCCCGATCGCACCTCGCCGGTGAAACGGGGACAGTTCATCCTCGAAAACATCCTGGGGACCCCCGCCGCCCCGCCGCCGGCGAACGTCCCCCCGCTCGATTCCGAGGCCGCCGGCGCCGGCGGCCGGCCGCTCACGGTTCGCGAGTCGATGGAACTCCATCGCGCCGATCCGACGTGCCATTCCTGTCACGCCCGCATGGACCCGCTGGGGCTGGCCCTTGAAAACTTCAACGCGATGGGGGCTTGGCGCGACACCGAGCGGGGCGAGCCGATCGACTCCTCCGCGACCATGGCGTCGGGCGAACGACTCGCCGGGGCCGCCGATCTCAAGCGCGCACTCGCCCACGGCCATCGCCGCGAGTTCTTGGTCTGTCTCACCGAAAAGCTGTTGACCTACGGCCTGGGCCGCGGGTTGGAGTACCATGACGTGGGGACGGTCGACGCGATCGTCGACCGGATCGAGGCCGAAGGAGGCACGGCCCGGGCGCTGCTGACGGGGGTCGTCCAGTCGGCCCCGTTCCAACGTCGCCGCGCCGACGTCGAAACGACCGTGGCGGCGACGCCGACGCCTTGAGCCGTACCCGGTCCGAGCAAGCCCGAAGCGAGGGACGCCATGCACGACTTCCGATTCCGCCGTCAAGAAACGTCCGCCCCGGCCTTGCCGCGACGCCAGTTCCTGCTGCGCGGGTTGGGAGCGGCGCTGGCCGTGCCGGCGTGGCAGTCGCTGCAACGCACGGCCCTGAGCGCGGCCGCGGGCGCTCCGCCGTTGGCGACGACCCCGGGGGGCGCCCCGCTGCGAATGGCGTACGTGTACTTTCCCAACGGCGCCATCCCCGCGATGTGGGCGCCGACGCGCGCGGAGAACGACTGGAGCCTGAGCCCCACTCTGGCCGATCTCGCCCCCTGGAAGCACAAGCTGCAGGTCCTCGCGGGTCTCGACCAGCGGAACGCCCAAGGGGGGCCCGACGGCGCGGGGGACCACGCCCGCGGCGGCTCGGTCTTCCTGACCGGCGTGCGGCTCCGCAAAAGCGCCACCGACGTCCGCGCCGGCCAAAGCATCGATCAGGCGGTCGCCCAGCGCATGGGTCACGCCGCGCGCATCCCCTCGCTGGAACTCACCTGCGACCAGGTTCGCAAAAGCGGCACCTGCGACTCGGGCTACTCGTGCGCCTACGTGTTCAACATGTCGTGGCACGACGCGACCACCCCCATGACCCCCGAGCCGAACCCCCGGCAGGCGTTCGAGCGGCTGTTCGGCGCCGGTTCGCCCGAGGAGCGAGCCCGTAGTCTCGTCCAACGGCGGGCCCGCCAGCGGTCGATCCTCGACTATCTGGCCGACGACGCAAAGTCGCTCCACGGACGACTCGACCGCAGCGATCGCGCCAAGCTCGACCAGTACCTCACGGGCGTCCGCGAACTGGAACGCCGCATCGAACAGGAAGAGCGGTTCGCCGCCACGCTCGATCCGGCGATCGAGGCCCCCGCCGGCATTCCCCAGGAGTTCGCCGGGCATGTCGACCTGATGCTCGACGTGCTCGCGCTGGCGTTCCAAACCGATTCGACCCGCGTGGCCACGCTGCTCATGTCGCACGACGGCAGCAACCGCCCGTTCCACGACATCGGCGTCTCCGAGGGGCATCACGACCTGAGCCACCATCAGAACCGACCCGAACGCGTCCAAAAGGTCGCCGAGATCGATCACTGGTACGCCCGCCGCTTCGCGGGGCTGCTCGAGCGGCTCGACGCCATTCCCGACGTCGACGGCCGGACCGTCCTCGACAACTCGATGATCGTCTACGGCTCGGGCAACGCCGACGGCAACGCCCACACCCACGTCAACCTGCCCATCGTGCTGGCCGGCGGCGGCGGCGGAACGCTCGCCCCGGGCCGGTTCGTCGACCACGGCGGCCAACCGCTCTGCAACCTCTTCCTCTCGCTCGCCGACCGCATGGGAGTCGACCTGCCCAGATTCGGCGACTCGACAGGCCGGCTCGGCAATCTGTAAACGCGACAACGGCGGGCGATTCGCGCGGCGGTCCGACGCCGGACGAAACCGCGTCCCACCCCCCTGAGCGGACGACGCTAGCCGCCGGTGAAGCGCGAACAGGGCCGCCCGTCGTTTCGTCCCCACGAACGGCTGTGTCGTCGCGTCGTTCAGCGGCGACGAGCGCCCGCCGCTCATTGTTGCGCTTGGGGGCAAAGCGCGAATGCGACTAGCGGAACGGCCGAGCGGCGCCTCTTGCTCGGCCGTCGACGGCGCCGCCGACGGTCCGCCGGCCCGGCCGCGCGACTGTGCCGGCATGTCGGCTCGACGCAGGTTGAGCCGCTCTCTCTTGCTCGCCAACGGCACGCCCTCATGGATGGCCGAACGTAGTGCCGTTGACCGGACGCGACCAAGCGGAGCGGCTGGTTCTTGGGCCGGCCTAGGTCAGATGCAACCGCTTATCGAGCCGACTTCTGAGGGTGAGGATAGGCCGACTTGAGGCGTTCCAGTTCATCCTTCGTGATCGCCAGCACGGAACCATGGCGAAATGCGTATGGGAATTGGAAATCCGTCGCCGGCGCGAATTGCCCGGTGCTGAGGTCGTTGCTGACAAAAGGCATGTAGCCGAACGCGCCGGCGCCGATTCGATCGCTGACGTTGTCCAACAGCAGAGTCCACGCCGGCGCCTGAGCGTCGGCGGCAGCTTCCAGCTGATAGCAGATCGGACCTTCAAAGTTCTTTCCCTTCCCCGCCGTGAATTGCTCCATCTCCTGCCAGGGTCCCGTCAACTTCTTGCTGCTTGCCATGCTGACCGACTTTTCCTCGTCGTCCTTCATGAAACGATAATAGACGTCTCCGTCCCGCGCGATATGGACGTCAATGACATGATGGGGCCTTTCGATATAGACAAACGGCTTGTCGAACGCGTGGAAGTCCCTGGTGTGCGCCGCCCAGATGCGCTGCTTGGCGTAGTTGTCTCTTTTGGTCGTCGAGGCCCAGTAGACCAGATAGTCCCCGGCCTCTTCATCGTAGATGGCCTCGGGCGCCCAGACGCAACCGGCTTCCTCGGGGGCGACCAGCGCCAGCCTTGGCGGCGACCAATGCACAAGATCAGTCGATTCCCAGATGACGATGGACCGGCTGCCCGCATGCGTGGCCCGATGCCAGTCGCGATTCCTGTTGATGCACAGATCGGTGGCAATGAGCCAGACTTTCGGCCCGTCGTGCGATCGCAGAAGAAATGAATCGCGCACGCCGCATTCGCCCACATCGCTTACCAACACGGGATTTCCGCCGCTGAGCGCGTCCCACTGCTTGCCGTCCCGGCTGACGCCGAAGTAGATCTGCTCGGACAATGGGGTCGTCTCGTCCCTGAAGGTCGAGAACAGAAACCCGCCCTGCGCTGATATCTCGGCGGAAAGAGCCAGGGCAGCCAAAAGAGACGCCGACAAAATCTTCATTCTTTCGTAGTCCTGGCTCTCGCCATTGATCCGAACGGAGGTCCGCGAGACGGAGGGCCTCGCCACGGCCTCAATCTAGTGATCCGCGACGACGAGAGCAATCAACTTGCCGTGGGCCAGGCCGGCTCGGCTGCTACTTGCCCCCTCGCCGCGCGCAGAGGCGAGACGCCCCGCGTCGTCGAGGCGCCGGCAATTGTCGGCAGAGGCGTCATCGACGAATGGCACTTGGTTCTTGCTAAGCCCGTTGAGGATGGCCGGTTTGGCTGCGTGCTTTGGCACAACCTAGAGTTCCTGTCCGAACATGATCCGATGGCCGTCGACTGTGCGAACGCCAAACTCTCGCATGCCCCAGGGCTTGTCCGCAAGCGATTGCGTGAACTCCGCGCCCGCGGCCTGATACTCGGCGAACAACGCGGCAGCGTCCGAGACGGTGACGTAGCCGTACCACGAGTGGTCGCCAAGCTCCGCAGGCGGAACGGCGTCCGGGCACTCGCCGAGCATCACGCGAAAACTGCCGCGAGACAGAAACGTCCAGCCAGGCGCCGTAAAGTCGATGCCCAGACCGAGTACAGACGTGTAGTAATCCGTGGACTTGGCCAAGTCAAGGACGGCAAGCGTGTATCGAACCTTGGTGAAGTCGGGCATGTCCGTCCCCTCGCCGCGAACGACAATGTTGACGCCGAACGATCAAGCGCAGTAGTCCGCCCTCAAGCGAACGGGTTGAGCGTCAGTATCTCGCGGTGGAGAAAAAAACGCCACAGCGGCGGGTCGACTACGGCACGAGGCGGCGTCCCAACTCCATGAGCGGACGGCGCTAGCAGCCGGTGAACTGCCGCCAAAGACTCGATCGAGCTTCATCGGGGGCTAGCGCCCGCCGCTCATTTTTGAGTTTCTGGGCACCACTAGCGCTTTCCTACTCTTTACCTTTTGGGTGTGAACTGCGCACCCTCGCTTTGGCAACGGGTTGCGTCGTCACCAACCCAACAGACTCGAACTGACAAAGCGCTAGTTCGGCGGCCCTGGCTCGCGGCGGGGATAGAGAGTGACCCGCAGGGACGCGCTCGCCGCGGCCATCCGCGCCCTGTGCGGCATGCAGGGGCCGCAGGCCGCCGCCCTCGAACGCGACGGCATGCGCCGTCAGATCGTCGGCCGAAATCAGCTCCAGGTCGGTGTTCAGGTAGCGGATCACGCCGTCCACCGCGATGCGCCTCGGCTGTAGAACGACCAAGCTCAGTTGTCCGCCAAAACAAAGTGGCGGGATTGCACACAGCAGAATTATCGCTGCAATGAAGTAGTTCCGAACCGTACGAACGTCTGGCGGGTCAACTGCAGCGAATTGTTAGGCACGACCGCTCACTTCGGATCAGGCACATCCAGTCCTTTACAAATCTTGCGAGCGAGATTGTCAGAAATCTCGACATGGCGCGGAACCGCTTCTACGTTGCCATTGGCAGGATTCGTCCACAAGGAGTGCGACCTGCCCTCGCGCTTCAGATGACATCCATGTTTGCGCAGGCGCCGAAACAGCGCTGTCCGCTTCATTCCACGGTCACGACGGTTCGGTCCGCATCCTCCGGGACGCCGCGCAAACCATCCTCGCGACGGTCTTCAAGAATCAACGCGATTGCGTCTCGCAGACTGGTTAACGACTCGTCTCGCGAATGCCCCTGCCCGTTGGCGCCCGGAACCTCTGGACAGTATGCGATAAACCATTCCCCGTCACGTTCGACGACGGCGGTAAATTCGTTATGCATGGCTATGTCCCGTTCCGATCCGACCGACCTCAGCCGCTCGCACCTGAGCGACCCGTTGAAACCAGTAGAGCATGGCAGACGAAACCGCCAAACCGGCTGCGTTGTCAGCGGGTCGACTGCAGCGGCTTGTTAGGCGGAACCATCCGCTGAATCTCGGGGTCGGCGGACAAGGTCAATGACGCCAAGGATCCCGCCGACGAAGCCCGTGATGCGAAGGATGCCCGCCAAACCGACAAGCTCGCGCGATCGACCGGGGTCGAAGGCATAGCTCGCGATGTACAGCGCTGCGGCCACAGCTAAGACTGAACCGCGGGGACCGCGACGCGAGAGAAACCAAAATCCGACGAGTGCCGCTACCACAGCGACAATTGACACCACTAGGAAAACTTGGCCGAAGGGGTCCATATGCCTGCTCGTTTTATGGGCCTAACGAAAAAGCTCAGTTGCCCGCCCTCCAGAGAGCGGATTGAGCGCCAGTATACCGCCGCTGAGGGGAGTACGCCACATCGACCGTTGGTGCGGCGGGTCGACTGACTACTAGTGCTTTCCAACCCTCTCACATTTGGGTGGGAACAGCGCACCCTCTCGCTCTGGCAACAGGTTGCGTCGTTCCCAACCCAACAGACTCGAACAGACTCGAGCAGACTCGAGCCGGCACAGCGCTAGTTCGGCGGCCCTGGCTCGCGGCGGGGATAGAGAGTGACTCGCAGGGACGCGCCCGCCGCGGCCATCCGCCCCAGCAGCTCGGCCGACAGCCCTTGGTTGAACGCCCAAGGTTCTCGGCCGCAATCATACCCGATGTTGAACTCTTGCCGCGAGCATCGTGCCCAGACCGACCGAAGGGGCGGGACGAGCGACTCGACAAGGGCGAGCATGGCCGCGACGTTCGGCTCCGGCTCGGCGTGCTGTTGCTCCGTCTCGAAGCAGGCGTACCACAACCCATCCGCGCCCTGTGCGGCATGCAGGGGCCGAACGCCGCCGACCTCGAACGCGACGGCAAGCGCCGTCAGATCGTCGGCCGAAATCAGCTCCAGGTCGGTGTTCAGATAGCGGAACACGCCGCACACCGCGATGCGCCTCGGCTGTAGAACGCTCCGCGATAACCGAGTCGCGGAAGCTGAGTTTCCATTGCGATGTCGCTTGGCTACCGCGACTTCGTCTCAACGCTCGCTTCCGCGTGTTCCGCTACTCGAACAAGCTTGGCAATGCGCTTCTTGCTCCCGGATCATAGTAGAATGCCTGAATCGCTGAGGCAATGACATCCAATGGATCCTTGAAATCAGCGTCACGAAAGGCAACGCTATCGCCGATTCGCGCAGCGGAGGCATCTTCACGACATTTTGGATAAGCGATTGTCGCATTGATCACCAATGACCGCATCATCGGCAAACCGGCAACCTTGACGTCACGGAACGTCTCCCAAGGAATCCAGCCGATTTGCTTCTTGAATCCTTGCAGCGACACAATCAGCCAAGCATCTCGGATCAATCCGGGGACCTGAGGCACTCCATCCAAGCTTGACTCGCCGATAACGTTGACTTCCAATCCTTCGCTGCAAATCCGCAAGAGCGGTTTGAGGCGGGCGAAAACGTTGAACCAGCCAAGCAATGCGATCAATGTCATTGGAATGGCGATGATGGAGAATGTCATGCCCGCCTCGATTCCCGGCTTTCCGTCTGCCTTCTTCACGATCTCGAAGAAGAAGAGCGGGCCGAGGATTGCACACAACAGGGCGAGCATCGTGAACCCGATCGCCGTGACATAATGATACCACGATTTCGCATAAAAGACTGATTTGCCAATAGACACGGAATTGCTCACAAGATGCTTCACGCAATTCGCCACACATCACTTGGCGACGGGAGTTGGCGTCGATTTGGAATTCCACTGGCGACCTGCGATTGCGGTAGCCCAGGACTTTCGGACAGCGGCGGAACTCCTCTCATGGCAACATCCTATCGGCGGCCGAGCGCCGCGACAAGATTTTGCAATGTCGGCGTAGCGCCGCAGAGCGTGCCGAGTTCGGGCGAGACGCGGTCGCACTCCTGGTTTCCCCCGCGACCTGTCCCGCGGTTGCGAAATGATGGGGCAATACCCCCAGGACCTCGATGAGGCGTCGCCCCGTGGCCTCGCCCAACAAGTTCGGCGAAGCTGGAACATTCTTGTAGAAAATGGGCCAGCGCGTCGCGTAGAACGAAGCGTGGAGGCGGCGCGGGACGCCGCGCGGCCCGCGGCGACCTCCGCGCAAGACGGCAGGGGCATCGACGGAGGGCGACGACAGAGGCGGGCCGGGGTTTTGCAACTCCCCCGCGAGTTTTGCTGGCAAAACTCCGGCCCGGCCCGGAGCGTGTCGCCCGCAAGTCGTTGCCGGCACACGGGTTGGCGCGAGGCCCCCGCGCCACAGCCCGGAGTTTTGCACAAAACAGTGCGTGAATATTGCTCGCGAGCACAATGCCGAAGCGCTCGGCGACAAGACAAGGACGAGACAAGCAAGTACCCGGGGCGGGGGTCGAACCCACAACCTTCGGCTTCGGAGGCTCGTTAGTGCTAAAGCTTCAACCAGCGTTTTCCTCGGTGGTTGCCGGCATTCTACGCTTTCGACCCGCCATTGCAAGGCGTGTCACTTCATTGCAGTTCTCGCGACAAATTGCGGTATTCGGCGACGCTCGCCCGGGATAATCCGGTAGTTTACCGGATTATCGAAATGATGCGGACGCCCCATGCGTGTAGCCTGGGCTACAGGATCGCCAGGACCGCTGAACCAGGCGCCGTGCCGACGATCGGCAGGCCGCCCCGTTCCAGGTCATGCGTCCCGGCCACGGCCCCTCGAGGCCGGGTCGAGCATGAGCAGTCGCATCGGCGTCAATTGGGCGACGTCTCCCCTCAGGACGGCGAATCCGCGTCGCCAAGGCTCGGATCGGACGAGAACCGGGTCCGTAGAGGAACCGGACGCACCAGCCTTCGCCTCCCGCGGTCCGACGCCTCCGTGCAGCTCTGCGGTCGGGTTCCGCTGTGATGCGTGTCCGGACCTCTGGGGGCCGCACACGCAATTCCCGGCAGAACCGCGATTCCCGAACTACACTTGGGTCGTTAGACCCTACCTGAGCCGAGCTATGCCCAAGCCAGACCTCAAGAAGCGCGTCGCCGAACTTTCTCCCCGGTTGCGGGAAGTCCTGCGGCTACTCAGCCTCGGTTGTTCCGTAAACGAAATTGCCGACATTCTCGGGCTCGCTCCGGCGACGGTCGACAACCATCGGACGCGGCTCTATCACCTCCTGGGCGTTACTAAGGCGAGCTTGCTTGTCCGGGTTGCGATCAAATATCGCGTGTCGCCCGTCGATGAAACGCTTACCCTGGGCGAGAAGCGGCGCCGGGGGAAGAAACGGGACGGTTGGAATTCCTGAGCCAGGCAACGGTCGCCGTGCTTCGCCGCCGCTCGCTCCGGCGTTGCGGGCCGATATTCTCCCCGCCCGCAGCGATCGGTCGATCTCTTGAAACTCGACTGCGAACGAGCGGAGTGACGGGGTCTCGAAGGCTGGGCTGCGTCCGGCAAGTTGACCGACGTCCATGTGATCCGTGGCGATGCCCCCCCTGCCCCCCCCCTCGACCGACTCGCCCGCAGCTGCTGCAGCCTCGATTTCAACCCGAGAGCGATCGACTCCAGGACGACCGTCGATGGGGGAAGATTGTCCCTACGTAGGGACAATTTGCTTTCCAACGATCGACGAACTCTGCGTCGCGAAGCGTGCTGGACACGATGTCCGGCGGCGACGGCCCGACCGGACGCCCCCTTCACCGAATGATCTGCAAGCACGCCTCTGTCAGGTGCGTCATTCCTGGGGCAGCGAAGCGGTCGTTGAGACGGCTGATCGTGGCCTGCTCCCAAAACCTGCACCACAGGTGTGACCGCCATTCCAAAAACGTAGCGCCCGGCGCCCGAATAGTGTAGCGCGGTGTTAAGTGCGGGAATGATTCAGGCCGTCCCAGGTGAAGCCGTTGCCGATTCCTCCTTATCGTTAGATCGATGGCACAGGCGGGCGTCCTTGAGTCGATAGCTCTCGCCTTTGGTTTCGAGGATCTGGCAGCGATGGGTGAGTCGACAAGGCCATTCAGCATAGTCACGTCCATTCGGCGGCGGGTTCGACGAGAGGAGGCGTGCATTATCCGACCGGCTCTAACACTTGCGATTCAACCAGCAGGTCGAACTGCTGCTCCACTCGGTTCGGCATTGTCCCGCCTCGGACCAGTATTCCCAACTCCATGTTGATCGTGAATGCTTGTTGGGTCAGGTTGGCTGGCGAAAGGAACAGCCATTCCCCATCGGCCACGACACACTTGACGTGCAAGATGCCGACTTTGTTGCTGTCACCAAGGGGCCGGTTCTCCTTCGGCCAGAAGTAGACCGTCGAGCAAGCCGCCACTTCCTGCCCCAACGCCTTGATCGTGCTGTACTCGCAGGGCCAGCGCGCACTCTAGGCAAAGTGGGGTGGCGCGGTAATTGTTTGTGTGGCAAGTTGTTTCGCGTCAGGTTCCTCGACGCGAAAGGATTTCTCATGCTCACGATCGGCGACCGCGAAGCGGTCAACTTGGTTCGTTTCTTTGACGGCTTGCCCGACCCGCGGTCGAGCGTCAATCGGCTGCATCGACTGGGGGACGTGATCGTCATCGCGATCTGCGCGGTCGTCGCCCTGGCCGACGGGCCGACGGCGATCGCGCAGTGGGCGGAGCTCAACGAGACGTGGCTCAAGACGCATCTGGCGCTCAATCACGGCATTCCCGGCAAAGACACGTTCCGCCGCGTCTTGACCTTGCTCGATCCGGTACTCTTCCAGCAGTGCTTCGCCGCCTGGTTGGACGGGCTGTGCACGGCGGCGGACGACGCCCCGCCGTCCGCCCAGCGGCACGTCGCCATCGACGGCAAGACGCTCCGCCGTTCGCACGATCGGAAGAACGGCCTGGGGCCGCTGCACGTCGTGAGCGCCTGGGCCTCGGATTGCGGCGTCACGCTGGGGCAGGTCGCCACCGACGAGAAATCGAACGAGATCACGGCCATCCCGCAATTGCTGGAGATTCTCGACCTCGAGGAGACGATCGTGACGATCGACGCGGCCGGCTGCCAAAAGGCCATCGCCGCGCAGATCGTGCAGCAGGGGGGCGACTACGTGCTGGCGCTCAAGGGGAATCACGGCAAGCTGTTCAACGACGTCCGCTTCGCGCTCGCTGGTCCCCTCGAGGACGACGTCGCGACCCGCTCGGTCAGCCGCTGCGTCGAGGTCGAACAAGGACACGGGCGGCTCGAATCGCGGACGTACTTCCAGATGTCCGCGCCGGACTGGCTGCACGGCCGCTCCGAATGGAAGGGCCTCAAGACGATCGGCGCGGTCGTGCGCACCTACGAAGAGAACGGCGTCGAGAAGTCCGACACCCGCTCCTACGTCAGCAGCTTGCGCCGCCACGGCGAGCGATTCGCCGCCGCCGTCCGCGGCCACTGGGGAATTGAAAACTCGCTCCACTGGTCCCTCGACGTGACCTACCGCGAAGACGACAGCCGCGTCCGCCACCGCACCTTCGCCGAGAACCTCGCGTGGCTCCGCCGCTTCACGCTGAGCCTCGTCAAGAAGCACCCCGGCAAGCAAAGCCAAATCATGAAACGACGAATGGCCGGATGGAGCCCCGAATTCTTGATGCAAATCCTTGCCGGCAATGGATGTTAGTGGGCGCTGGCCCTGGTGTCCGAGCGACTGAGAACCCGGAGCGTGTAGTACTCCGCCGTGGCGGGACCGGCAGCAAGACTTACCAGGAGAAAGCAGGCGAAACAGCGGATCATGCGATTGCCCTCGTCAGGGGGTGCTTACCTCGACAATGCCCCGGATTATAAAAGGGCGACGATGGCCCCTCAATCAGCTGCACACCATTCACGGTCCTGCAGGCCCGCCGCGCTGATCCATACTGAACTTCACCCCCACAAACGCCCCCCCTGCGCCCCTTCCGCTGTCACCCTCACGTCGGCCTCGCCCCGCCGTCTGGGCCGACGTGAGGGGGATGGCGGGAGGCGGCGTAGCCCCCTTCTGCCGAGCCGGAACTGAGTTCGCCAATCGCCACAACTCCGGTCTAGTTCCAACCAGAACCCCGGTCGTTTACGATAGGGTTCTTGTCGGTCCATGCCACCGCGGCATTCACGCCAAGTGCTAGTACGGAGATGGCGTTGATCGGACGTTTTGTACGAAAGGTTTGACAGATGCAAGATGGCAGCTCGGCCTCTCCCCCTGGCCCTCACAACGACGCCGAGCCCACTGTAATTCAATCAAGCCCGCAACTGGTTATCGACGCGGCCGATTCGTTCAACTACGCCGCTTGGCAGAACGCTGTGCCACTACTGCGAAGGGTGACGATCGACAACTCAGGGGGCGCTGAACTCTCTTCACTCGTCGTCGAGCTGAAAGCCTCGCCGGCATTCGCCCGCGACCGCCGGTGGATGGTCGACCGCATCGGGGCGGGTGAGACGCTCACGCTAAAAGACGTCGACCTCGAAATCGACCCAGCCTACCTCGACGGCCTGGACGAGGCCGAGCGAGGCGTCTTGACGCTTCGACTGCTACACAAGGGCGAAGCCCTCCACGAGACGACCCACGTGCTGCGCGTGCTTGCCCGCGACGAGTGGGGGGGCATGTCCTCGATGGGGGAGCTGCTGCCGGCGTTTGTCACCCCCAACGACCCCGCGCTGGCCGCGCTGCTCCGGTCGGCCGCGACGCTGCTCGGCCAACACGGTCACCCGACCGCCCTGGACGGTTATCAGTCGGGCGACCCCAATCGCGCCTATCTGCTCGCCGCGTCCCTCTGGTCCGCCGTGGCGGGCCGGTCACTCGTCTACGCCAACCCGCCGGGGAGTTTCGAGCAAGTTGGGCAGAAGACGCGTCGCGTCGGAACGGTGCTAGGCGATGGACTAGCGACCTGCCTTGATACGTCGCTGTTGTTTGCGTCGGCCCTCGAAGCAGTGGGGCTCAATCCCGTTTTGACTATGACCCAAGGGCACTGCTTCGTCGGCGTCTGGTTAGTCGATAAGTCGTTCAAGCGGCTCGTCGAAAGGGATTGCAGCGAGCCGCGAAAAGCGATTGCGGCGAAAGAACTGCTCGTCTTCGAGACAACGATGGTGACCCACCAACCGCCTGGGCGATTTCCCGATGCGGTGACAATGGCGACAGGCGCCATTTCCGAAGAGAAAGAACACCAGTTCGTCGCGGTCATCGACGTATCGCGGGCCCGGATGTCTCAGGTCTTGCCGCTGGCTTCTCATGCTGCCCGGAAGGAAGAAGTTTCCGACGAGCTAGAGTCGGGGCCGCCCCCCTTGCCGGCGTCGCCCGGTTACGAATCGGTGCCGGCGGTCGAGACCGAAGAGCGTCCCCAGACGCCTGCTGGCCGCATCGAGCGCTGGCAGCGAAAATTGCTCGACCTGTCGTTACGCAATCGACTGCTCAACTTTCGCCCTTCTAAGCAGACGGTTCCGATCTTGTGCCCCGATGTGTCACGGCTGGAAGATCGGCTGGCAGTCGGGGCCCGCCTGCGGCTGGTGTCGCTCGCCGACGGGAACCCCCTGGGGCAGCGGGACGCGGAGCTGCACCAGAAGCGGACTAAGAAAGATATTGACTGGGAGTTTGCTCGGCAGGCGTTTGACCGAGACGAGGTGGTCTCCCCGGTGGAGCTGCGGGACCTCGACGTGCGGCTAACGGCGCTTTATCGGAAGGTGCGCAGCGACCTAGCGGAAGGTGGTTCGAACACCCTGTACTTGGCTGTCGGGTTTCTGCGCTGGAAGCAAAATCCCACCGACGAAAAGACCTACCGCGCACCGCTGCTGCTGGTCCCCGTGAAGTTAACAAGGCGGAGCGCTTCTTCTCCCTACTACCTTGCCAACCACGAAGACGAGGTCCGGTTCAACGCCACCTTGCTCCAACTATTGAAAAAGGACTTCGACTGCGACCTTACGGAGTTCGAGTCGGAATTGCCAACGGACGACAGCGGAGTGGATGTGCCGCTGGTGCTAGACAGGATGCGGCAGGCGGTGCGCGACATCCCGGGGTTTGAGGTGGTGGAAGAAGCGGCGATCGCGCCCTTCTCGTTCGCCAAGTACTTGATGTGGAAGGACCTGGTCGATCGGGTAGGGCAACTGGAGCACAACCGCGTCGTGCGGCACTTGATCCATGAGCCCGACAAAGCGTTTGCGGCGGACGGCATCGGTCCGATGCCCCAACCGCACGAGATCGACACTCGGTATGCCGCGGCGGAGATCGTCCACCCGCTCCCGGCCGACTCGTCGCAGCTCGCGGTGGTGATGGCTGCGTCCGAAGGGCATGACATGGTGATCGTCGGCCCCCCGGGTACGGGGAAAAGTCAGACGATTGCGAATCTGATTGCGCAGTGCCTCTCCGTCGGCAAGACCGTGCTGTTTGTCGCCGAGAAGACGGCGGCCCTCGATGTGGTGCACCGCCGGCTCAAGGCGCACGGGCTGGGGGACTGCTGCGTCGAACTCCACTCGAACAAGGCCGAGCGAAGGCGATTCCTCGATCAGCTGGAGGTTTCCTGGAAACATCGTGGCAATGGGAAGGCGTCCGATTGGGTGACAATCAACGAGCGGTTGCAAGTCCGCCGTGACCAACTCAATGCCTATGCAGCGGCGGTGCATGCGGCCGAGCCTAACGGTTGGACCGCTTACCGCGCGATGGGAGAATGCGTGCGGGGCCGTCAGGTGGAGACGCCCCGCCTCGATTGGCCCGCGTCGGTCCTCCATGATCAAGCGGAGTATGCGCGGCTCCAAGCGACCGTTGCGGAGCTCGCTGCGACGTTCCAGGCGGTTCCGGCTGAGGCGGCGCTGTCGCGGGTGCAGGCGACCGAGTGGTCGATGGCTTGGGAGAACGGGCTATTGGAATCCTGTCGACAGCTCGAGTCGGCATCCGCATCGCTGGCGGCGGCGATCACCGCGTTCTCAGCGAAACTGGGAGCTCCGGAATTGGCGGACATCTCTTCGACGCAGCTGACCCACCTCTACCGGTTGGCGCAGGAGCTCACTCGACCAAGTCTCCCTGCGGCTGACCTCCTGCTCCACGAACGTCTGGACACGCTCCAGTCAGCATTAGAAGAACGACGTGGGCTCGTCGAACAAAGCGACCACGCGAATGCGTCGCTGGAGGGCGCGCTGCTCGGATTCTGCGAAGCGATCGGCGCCTCACCCGGCGGGCAGGTCCCCGAAGCCATGAAGCGCCCGTTGTATCGCCTCGCCAACGAGTTGGTGCGACCTGAGCTACCGCCACCCGAACTCGTGTTCCACCAGCAGTTTGAGGTCCTGACGCAAGCCCTCGCTGACCGGCCGGCGCAACTGCGGATTCGCGATCAGGCTTTCGAGGCGCTCGAAGCGCGTTGGTTCAATCCCGCTCTCATCGAACGAATCAATATCAACGACTTGGAAGCCGAGTGGGCGAAGGCCTCCGGGTCATTCTGGCCGCTGTCGCTTTTGAAGAAGAGCGGCGTGAAGAAGAAGTTGAAGGCCTACATGAAAGCGGAGGGAACATCCCAACCCGACATCGACCTGCCGCTGCTCGTTGAATACCGAGAGGCGCGTGACCGCCTGACGGAAAACCTCGCTACTCTCGGCCTGCCGCCGCACCTGCAAGCAGCCGTTGAAAAAGACGCCGGCGCGCTGGACTCCCAGCTCCCCTTGGCCGTGCGACTGCGGGAAGCGATCATCGCGGCGGGACTCACCCCGGACGGGGTCGGCAAGACATCCCGCGGCGCCCTCGAACCGCTGACGGTGGCGGCGCGGCGGCTCTATCCGCCTGGGCGGGAGGTCGAGACCCTGCGCGTGAGCCTGATAGAGAATCTCGCGGCGCTCGGCTTGCCTCCCGAGCTTCAGGCAGAGGTAACCCGGGACGCCAGCGCACTGGACGCGCAGGTGAAGGCGGCTCGGAGTATCCGCGAGGCGGCTGCCCCCTTGGGTTTCTCGGGCGATCTCGCAACTCAAGCGTTGCAAACCATGCTGGCGGCGGAAGAGCAGTCTCGCTGCCAGGCGGCCGCCGACTGCTGCCGAGCGGCCAAGGCGTTCCAAATCGCTTGGGTGGCCTACACCAAACAAGCCCTCTCGCAGCCGGTCGCACCCGAGTCGACAACCGTGGTCGCCGACGCGGCCGCCCAAGCGCAGCTCGTGCTGGCTCGCCGCACGGCGCTGAAGCAGTGGACGGCATGGGTGGCGATCAAGAAGCGGTCCGAGCAGCTTGGCCTGGGGACGTTCGTCGAGGCGCTACAGACGGGACAGCTGACGGCGGCAGCAGCCGCGGCCCAGTTTCAGTTAGCCTACGCTCGCTGGTGGCTTCCGGCGGTAGTCGACAAGCGCGAGCCGCTGCGAGCGTTCCAAAAGTTTCTCCAGGAAGATGCGATCGAAGATTTTTGCAGCCTGGACGACCAGGCCCGCCGCGCTGCGGCGCCGAGGGCTCGGCACGCCGTGGTCCACGGGCTGCCACCGACCGACCAGGTCCCGCGCAAGTCGGAACTGGGGCTGCTGCGTCATCAGATGGGACTCAAACGCCCGAGCAAGTCGATCCGCGAGGTGATTGGGGGCATGCCCGACACGTTCGGTAAGCTGGCGCCGTGCCTGCTAATGTCGCCCCTGTCGATTGCGCAGTACCTGCCGGCCGACCAGGCGCTGTTCGACGTGGTGGTGTTCGACGAGGCATCCCAAATCGCCACCTGGGATGCGATCGGCGCGATCGCCCGTGGCAAGCAGACGATTATTGTCGGCGACCCCAAACAGCTCCCCCCCACGAACTTCTTTGGCCGGACCGACAGTGATGAGGATAGCGCGGAACTGGAAGACCACGAAAAGGACCTGGAGAGTATCCTGGACGAGGCGCAAGCGTCGGGATTGCCCACGCTTCAGCTCAATTGGCACTACCGCAGCCGGCATGAATCGCTGATCGCGTTCTCGAACTGGAACTATTACGGCAACCAGCTCGTGACGTTCCCCGCTGCCGAGTCAGAGGACCGTGGCGTCTCGTTGAAGCACGTGAAAGGGGCGCTCTACGACCGGGGCAAGAGCCGCACCAACCGCCAAGAGGCGGAGGCGATCGTCGCGGACGCGGTGGAGCGGATGCGGCGCTGCCTGGGCAAGCCAGAAGCCGAGAGGCTCACCTATGGCGTGGTGACCTTCAACAGTCAGCAGCAGGAGTTGATTCAGGACCTCTTCGATGAGGCGCAGCGGCAGCACCCCGAGCTGGAGTGGTTCTTCTCCGACGATCGCATCGAACCGACGGCCGTAAAAAATCTGGAAAACGTCCAGGGAGACGAACGGGACGTGATGATGTTCTCAATCACGTTTGGCTTCGACGCGGCGGGGAAGTTCCCGGTCGATTTTGGGGCGATCAATCGCGACGGGGGCGAGCGTCGCCTCAATGTGGCGGTCACCCGGGCGCGGCAAGAGCTGGTGGTCTTCTCCTGCTTCTTGCCCGACCAGCTTCGCGCCGAACGGTCGGGCGCCCGCGGCGTCCATGACCTCAAGGCGTTTCTGGAATACGCCGAGAAAGGGCCCGAAGCGATCGTCGCACGGGTCGAGGGGTCGTTGGGGGGATTCGAGTCGCCGCTCGAAGAAGCGGTCGCCGCGGCGCTGGAAGAGCGGGGCTGGCGCCTCGACGCCCAGGTGGGCGTTTCCGGGTTCCGGATTGATCTAGGGGTCCTGCATCCTGACAAGCCGGGAGCCTACCTCGCGGGCGTCGAGTGCGACGGCGCGACGTATCATCGCTCGGCGGTGGCGCGGGATCGTGACAAGACCAGGCAGCAGGTTTTGGAGAACTTGGGGTGGACGATCCTGCGGGTCTGGTCCACCGACTGGTGGTACGACCCGGAGTCGGCGATTGAGCTGATCCACGAGGCCCTCAACGAGCAATTGGAACTGACTCGCCAAGCAGCGGCTGATGAGGCGCCTGCCGACGGCTTCGAGACACCGCTGAGCAACGATGGGGAGGAGCCACTTGATTCTTTGCCGAAGGCGCCCGGCGGCAGCGAACCGGGCGACTTGCCGGCGGACGACGACGTTACAGAGTTTGGAGAGGTGCAAGCGACGGAGACCGTTGCACGCCCTCAACTTGTCGCGAAGCAATCGCCCCGGGCAGACCGGCCGCGCTACGTCCGCGCCGCGTTGGCTGACGCATCGACTAATCAAGACCGCTTCTTTGACGACGACTATACCGAAACGCTTCAAGGCATGGCGCAGGCCGTCCTCGAGTCGCAAGGACCAATTCTCGACGACGCGTTGGCGCGGGAGGTGGCCAGGGCGCACGGGATTGGCAGAACGAGCGCCCGGATCAAGCAGCGGGTATTGCAGCTATTGCCCGGCGTCACCTCGACTGTCGAGCCGGTAGGAACGTTCCTGTGGCCCGGCGGCGCCGCCCAAGAATCGATCCCTTTTCGCTACTCGGCAGACGACGCGGAGCGTCGCAGCATCAACGAGGTCGCCATGCCGGAGCTTGTCGGCCTCGTTCGCGGGCGTCCCGACCTCGTGGCGAGCGACGATCCTGCGCTCGCGTTGGCTCGGGAGATCGGGCTTGCGCGACTCGCCCGCTCGGCAAGGGAGCGGCTGGAGGAAGCATTGGAGTCTTGCAGTACCGATCGGTAACGACGCTGGTTCGGCCCGCCATGGGCAAGATGCACCTATCCATTCAATTCCCCGAGTTCATCGTCTTTACTTGCAACGCGTAGGGCGGGAGTAGTTACCGGTGTTCAAGTTCTTGCACGCGGCGGACATTCATCTGGACAGCCCCTTGAGGGGATTGGATCGGTACGAGGGCGCGCCGGCCGATCAGATCCGCGGCGCGACTCGCCGGGCTTTCGAGAATCTGGTCAAGGTCGCGTTGCGCGAAGACGTCGCCTTCGTGGTGCTCGCGGGCGATCTCTACGATGGGGATTGGCGGGACTTCAACACGGGGCTCTTCTTCGTCAAACAGATGGCGAGACTGAAGGAGGCGGGCATCCCTGTGTATGCGGTCAGTGGCAATCACGACGCGACGAGCCGGATCACACGCAGCCTCCCCTTGCCCGAGAATGTTCATTGGTTCCCAACCGGGGAGGCGACGACGGTTCGCGTTGTCGGGGTCGACGTGGCGATCCACGGCCAGAGTTTTGCGGAGCAATGCACGACAGACGACTTGGCGAAGAGCTATCCCGCGGCCCTCTCCGGCGTCTTCAATCTCGGCGTGCTGCACACCAGCATGACGGGGCGAGACGGTCACGGGAGCTACGCTCCCTGTTCGGAGGCTTGCCTTCGCGACCGAGGCTACGACTACTGGGCGTTGGGTCACATTCATCAGCGGGAAGTCCTCTCGGGCGCAACGACGATCGCCTACCCCGGAAACATTCAGGGGCGGCACATCCGTGAGAACGGCCCCAAAGGCTGCTTGGTCGTACACGTCAATGACAACCTAGCCGCTGACCCGGTGTTTCAGCCGCTCGACGTACTCAGGTGGGAAGTCGCCCGAATTGGACTGGAGGACGCCGAAAGTCTCAGCGACGCCTTTGACCGAGTGAGGGACGCGCTCAGTCAATTAGTCGAACAAGCCGAGGGCCGGCTCGTTGCCGTTCGCGTGGTCCTGGAGGGGGCGACTTCCCTCTCTGAGGCGATTGCCGCCGCGGGTCGCCAGTGGGTGGCGGACGTCCGGGCGCTGGCGCTCGACATCGGTGCCGAGAGGGTCTGGCTTGAAAAAGTGGTGAACGAGACTACCTCGCCGGTCGATCGGCGGGCCGCAGCCGAAGAGGACACGCCGCGGGCGGAAGTCGCCTCGCTGGTTGAGGAGTTATTGGTGTCGGCGACTGCCGGCGCCGACATCGGCGTGGACCTCAGCGACCTCCAACTGAAACTACCCAGCGAACTTGCGGACGCACTCAGGACGGCTGACCCGGATTGGTGGCGGGACGTTCTGGGCGAGGCTCGGTCGCGGCTGCTGGCGGAGCTAAAGGGGTGAACCATGCACATTGAGCAGTTGCGACTTACAGCTTTCGGCCCGTTCACGGGAGGCTCCGTGAGTCTATGCCCGGGGCTCAACATCTTGTACGGGCCCAATGAGGCGGGTAAGAGTTCGGCCTTGCGGGCGATCCACTCGTTGCTGTTTGGCTTTCCCCCGCGGACGGCGGATAATTTCCTGCATAGCTACGGGCAACTTCGGGTCGGCGGCGTGCTAGTTCGGGGAGACGACCAGCGGCTGGAGTGCGTGAGACGTAAGGGGAATAAGGCGACGCTGCGAGACGGTGAGGACGACAAACAGCTGGACGAGAGCGTGCTCGACCGGTTCTTGGGAGCGGTCGACGCGGATTTCTTCCGCTCGGTCTTTGGGATCGATCACGAGCGGCTCCGAGCTGGGGGAGAAGAGGTGATTCGCGGGGAAGGTCGGGTCGGCGAGTTGTTGTTCGCCGCTGGCGGCGTCTCCCACCTGCGCGAGATCCAGCAGAAGCTCGAAACGGAAACGTCGCAATTATTCAGGGCAAGGGCACAGCAACCGAGCATCAACAGCGCGGTGGCTCGCTTAGACCAGCTCCGCGCCGAGGTGCGAGAAGCCCAGGTTTCTTTGGAGGAATGGGGACGGCACGACGCCGAGAGAACCAGGCTGTTGGAGCAAGCGGAGCGACTGCGAACCGAACTGGCCGACGCCGAAGCGGCCAAGGAACGGCTGTCACGGATCAGCGCGGCGTGGCCGACGCTCAGTAGCTGGAGGGCGAAATGCGAAGACCTCCAGGCGTTGGAGGAAGCCATCTTGCTGCCCATGGACGCCGAGAAGCGGCGCACGGACGCAAACGAGCAGCTGAGTCTGGCTCACTCGACTCTTCGGCTAGCCCAGGAGCAGTTGGGGCGGGTCAATGATAAGCTGGCAGAACTTCAGACGCCCGAGGCGGTCCTGGGGGAGCAAGAACGTATCGACCAGCTCTACCGACGACTCGGAAGCCACGAGAAGAACGCCGAAGACCGCGGCACGCTGGAAGCGAGAAGGCGAGCGGCCCGGAACAACGCCCGGCAGACGGTCGAAAGGCTGGGCTGGAGCGTCTCCCTCGAAGAGGTCGAGAAAAGCCGCCTAGCGGACCACAAGAAGGTCACGATCCGCTCGCTGGCGAAACAACACGGCGAGATCGTCCAGCGGCTCAGCAGCGCGAAGAAGCTCAGCGCTAAGTCGACCAAGCGACTTCAAGAACTGCAGCAGCAGCTTGCCGGCGCATCGGTCGGGAGCGAAATCAAGGCGCTCACGCAGTCGTTGGCTGAGGCAAATGCGGTGCTAGAAGTCTTCGCAGGGCTCGAGGCGAGACGGGATACGATAAGCCGACTCCGGCGTGAAGTGGACGAAGCGCTGGCTCGTCTTCCGTTGTGGAGTGGCACGCTGGATGAGCTGCGACGGATGAAGACGCCGGCAGAAGCGGCCGTCGAAGAGTTCGACGAGCGGCGACGCGACATCACCACGCGACTGAATGCTCTCCAGGGACGACTGCAAGAGAATACCGAGAGCGAAGCCAACCTGTTGGAGAAGCTGGCGGCTCTCGAGAAAGGGGACGCGGTTCCGACCGAAGCCGAGCTTCTGGAAGCCCGAGCGATCCGCGACCGTGGCGTGCGCCTCGCGGTCGATACCCTTGAGGGGCGAGTCCCGAATGCGACGGAAGTCGATGAATACGTCGGCGAGGCCGGAGAGGGAGAGGGGTTATCGACGGCCCTCGGTCCGAGCGTGCTGAGGGCCGACGAGGTGGTCGACCGCCTGCGGCGCGAGGCGGACCACGTCGCTGCAAAGGCCCAACTGGTCAGTCAGCAAGACTCGCTCGGGCGTCAGAAGCAAATTATCACATCGAGCATCGCGGCCGCCGAAGACGAGCAGCGATGCTACGCCGAAGAGTGGAACAGCCGGTGGGCCCAGAGCGGTCTGACTCCTCAATCACCACCCGAGATGCGTTCGTGGCTGCGTCAGCACGCTCAACTGCTGGAAGCGGCTAGCGAGGTCACTTCGCAGTCCGAGACGCTTGACGCGGACGAGCGACGATGCGAGTCGGCAAGAACGTCCTTGTTGAAAGAGCTAGAGTCTGCCGGCATGGAAGCGGTATCCACGGACCTGGATGGACTCGCCGACCACGCCCACGAACACATCGAAAGTTCGCGACGGGAGCGGTCGCGTCGAGAGCAGCTAGCGGCCGACATCGAGCGGGTGAAAGTGGAATCTGACGAAGCCGGCGAGGAACTACGTGAAGCGGAGGAGTCTCTTGGCGCGTGGCGGACGGCTTGGGCTGAGGTGATGGCTCTGCTCCAGTTGCCGGGCGACGCGCTTCCTGAAGAAGCCGAGTCGATGCTCTCGAATCTTGAGCAACTGTTTCGCGAACTCGACGAGGCGGACGGTTTTGAGAAACGGATCTACGGGATCAAAAAAACCGCCGAAGAGTTTGCGCAGGCTGCTGCCGACCTCGCGTCGGTCATCGCTCCCGACCTCGCGGGTCGACCGGTAGAAGAGGTAGTCGCCACGCTAAATACTCGGGTCAGTGAGGCGCGTCGCATCGATCAACAGGTCAAAACGCTGACCGAACAACGGGCAACGCAGGAAGGGCTGGTGCGTAACGCCGAGACGAGCGCCGCGAAGTCTCAGGCGGTATTGGATGGGCTACTCAGCGAAGCGGGGTGCACGAACACACAGGAACTGTCGAAAGCGATCGAGCGTTCGGCTCAAAAGCGGTCGCTGCAACAGCAAGTCGAGGAGTTGAAGACTCAGCTGACTCCCCACTGCGGCGGGCAGACCTTGGAAGAGTTCCAGGCCGACGCGGCGACTGAAGACCCTGACCGCTTGGCTAGCAAGGTCGCGGAGCTTGAAAGCGTCATCGTTGGACTGAGGGAGAAGCGAGAAGAGTCGCTAACAGCGGCCCAGCGCGAAACGAGCGCGTTGGCGAGGTTCGACGGCGGCGACGCAGCCGCCGAGAAAGAAGCCCTGCGACAGTCGCTGCTGGCCAAGGTAGAAGTCGACGTGCGTGAATACGCTGTGACAACCGTGGCCTCGACTCTCTTGCGGCGCGCGATCGAGAGGTACCAAGAGCGCTCGCAAGGACCCGTCTTATCTCTGGCGAGCGATCGCTTCCAAGAATTGACCTGCGGAGCGTTCGCTGGCCTTAAAGCCGACTACGACGAATCCGGCAAGGACATCCTGGTCGGTGTACGAGCGGACGGGAGTGGCGTGTTACGCGTGGAAGGGATGAGCGAAGGCTCGCGCGACCAACTCTATCTCGCGTTGCGGTTGGCGACACTCGAACACTGGTTCGATCATCACGAGCCCGTCCCCTTCATTGTTGACGATGTCTTGTTGAGCTTCGATGATGCTCGGGCGGAAGCGACCTTGGGGGCGCTGATGGAACTATCGACTCGTACGCAAGTGCTCTTCTTCACGCACCACGACCACCTCGTCTCCCTGGCAAAAAAAGTCGGCGATGCCCACAGCAGCGATTCGAGCGTGCATGTCGTGACGGCTTGGAACGGAAATTCTTGAGCAAGCCCTCCTGATCCGAATGAATTGACCTCAACAACGCTACTCAACGGCCTGTTTCCCAGAATCGGCGACGGCTTCTGTCTTGCCTCTCATGGAACTGGAATTTCATCCCGCGGACGTTAGCATAGCGCCCACGGGAGGAAGATTCCATGTCGAGAAAGCGCAGGCACTTTACGGCCCAGCAGAAGGCCGCGGCGGTGCGTCGTCATTTGAGCGGGAAGGAGGCGGTCTCCGACTTGGCCGATGAACTTGGCGTCCAGCCCAGCCAGATTCACACTTGGGTCAAGCAGGTGCTCGATCAGGCCGACAAGGCGTTCGAGCAGTCCCCGGGGAATCGCCAGGCCGAACAGTTCAAAGACCGCCAGATCGAGCAATTGCGGTCCAAGCTGGCCGACAAGAACGAGGTGATCTCCGAGCTGATGGAGGAGAACGTCAAGGCAAAAAAGCCAATGGGGAACTCTGAAGGGACGCTGGGTTCCCCACGACACTCTGGACGCAATCGTCGACTATGTGAGGGACTGGACGGAGCGGACCGAGTTGCTCGCCAAGCGGCTCTTGGGCTGGCTCGGCCTGGCGACGAGCAAGCACCACCAGTGGAAACGCCGCTACGGCAAGGCCAACGAGCACAACGGCCAGGTTCCTCGCGACTGATGGCTGGAAGATTGGGAAAAACAAGCGATCCTCGACTACCACGACCGGCATCCCCTCGAAGGCTATCGTCGGCTGGCTTTCATGATGCTCGACGACGTCGTCGTGGCGGTCAGCCCGTCAAGCGTCTACCGGGTTCTCAAAGCGGCCGGTCGACTCGATCGTTGGAACCGCAAGGCCTCGAAGAAAGGGACCGGTTTCGTGCAGCCGGTTGGGCCGCACAGGCACTGGCACGTCGATATCAGCTACCTGAACCTGGGCGGCACGTTCTACTGCCTGTGCAGCTTGCTGGACGGCTACAGCCGCTACATCGTCCACTGTGAGATCCGCTCCTCGATGACCGAGCGGGACGTCGAGACGATCGTCCAACGCGCTTTGGAAAAACACCCCGGCGTCACGCCGCGGATCATCAGCGACAACTGTGAGTGGCATTGGAATCGTGCAGCGCCCGGCGGGCCGTAATTGGCGCCGTAATCGTGCAGCGCGTTTGGTGCGTTTGGCTTGTTGATTTGCGATGGTGAGGGATCGTGGTCGGGGCCGGAGGCCCCGTGCCGTGAATCCTCAACGGATCGTGGATCAGGAAGCGAGGCGCGTCAGAAAGTGCTGCAAGACATGGAGTTATGGACAGAAGTTCGGCGTCGCGTGCTGACTGGCGAGATCAGCCGCCGGCAGGCGGCCCGAGAATATCAGCTGAACTACCGGACGGTCGTGAAGATCGTCGGGCACGTCGAACCGCCCGGGTACCGGCGGACGGCGCCGCGGGCGCGGCCGAAGCTGGAGCCGTTTCTGCCGCGGATTGCGGAGATATTGGAGGCCGACAAGACGGCGCCCAAGAAGCAGCGGCACACGGCGAAGCGAATCTTCGACCGGCTGCGCGAAGAACATGGCTACGACGGCAGCTACGAGAGCGTCAAGGAGGCCGTCCGGGCCTGGCGTCAGGGGCGGCAGGAAGTCTTCCTGCCGCTGTCGCATCCGCCGGGGGAAGCCCAGGTCGACTTCGGCTATGCGGAGATCAACCTGGCCGGCGAACGGACGCAGGTCGCGTTGTTCGTGCTGACGTTGCCGTACAGCGACGCCTTCTACATGCAGGCGTTCCCGCGCGAATGCACCGAAGCGTTCCAGGAGGGCCACAAGCGGGCCTTCGAGTTCTTCGGCGGCGCGCCGACGCGGATCAGCTACGACAACTCGAAGATCGCGGTCACCAAGATCACGGGGAGCCGGGAGCGCCAGCTGACGCGGGAGTTTTTGCGGCTGGCGAGCCATTACCTGTTCGCTCATCACTTCTGCTTGGTGCGGCGGGCGAACGAGAAGGGGAAGGTCGAGGGGCTGGTCGGCTTCGGGAGAAGGAACTTCCTCGTCCCCGTGCCGCAAGTGGACTCGCTGGAGCAGCTCAACGACGAACTGGCCCGGCGGTGCGACGCCGACCTCGACCGGACGCTCCGCGGCCAGAGCGGCTCCAAACGCGAGCTGCTGGTCGAGGACCAAGCCGCCATGCGGTCGTTGCCGTCGCAATCGTTCGACGCCCGCCGCGTGACGCAGGCCGCGGCCTGTGGATTGTCGTTGGTCCGCTTCGACGCGAACCGCTACAGCGTGCCGGTCGCCCACGCCCGGCGGCCGATCACGATCGTCGCCACGGTCGACGAGGTGCGGCTCATCGACGCTGGCCGACTCGTGGCGACCCATCCGCGCTCCTGGAAGCGGGAGCAGGATGTTTACAATCCGGTCCACTACCTGGCCCCGCTGGAGAAGAAGCCCGGGGGCTTCGACCACGCCAAGCCCCTGGAAGATTGGCAGTTGCCGGGATGCTTTGACGAATTGCGGCGGCTGCTGGAGGCCGACGGCCTGGGGACCCGCGAATTCATCCGCGTCCTGCGGCTCTTGGAACGTTTTCCGTTGCGCCAACTGACCAACGCGGTCGACTACGCCTTGGACATCGGCGTCATCGACGCCGACGCCATTCGCGTCATCGCCGAGCACCGCCAGGAAGAGCCCGTCGCCTTGTTCTCGCTCGACGGTCGGCCCCATCTGCGGACCGTGGCGGTTGAGACGACCGACGTCGCCGCCTACGGCGCCCTCTTGGAAGGAGGCGCGTCATGAGCAAGACCGAGACGAAGTGCACAGTCCTGGTGAAGCATCACCTGAAAACGTTAAAACTGCCGACGATGCACGCCGAGTGCGAGAAGACGGCGGCTCGGGCGGCGCAAGAGAATCTCGATCACCTAGCAGGCCGTTGAAGAAGCCGGTTTTGTCGGGGTCGTGAAACTAGGCACTCAAGCGTAGCGGCGAGTGCCGGGAGTTCAGTTTCGAGCCGTCCAGAAAGCGTAGGCAGCGGCGGAGCGTAATGTGGGCGAAATGCAGTAACTGCACGAGCGCGCAGCAGGCCGCGTAAGCCCGCGGCTTGCCCGTTCCCAGCAGCTTGCGGAGGATCAGGCCCAGGTTGTGCGCGGCGGCCTTCACGAGATGATGCTTGCGAACGTTCGCCAGGCCCCGCAGCCAAGTTCGCCGGCCGCCGCCGGTCTCGCAGACGTGAGCGAAGCTCCGTTCGACCCGCTCGCTCCGTTTGCGTTGCAGCCGCTTGCCGTAGCCGCGCTGGGTGCGGGCCCGGTTGTTCATGACGGTCCGCTTCTGCTCGGGCGGCTTGTCGTCCCAGTTCCATTTCGTGTCGCGCTCGGGAATGTAGGTCTTGGCGCCGACCAGCGCCGACTGCTCGACCCCGGCGAGCGTCTCGATCGCG